>NZ_SJUS01000060.1:0-1441 GCF_004337085.1 Exiguobacterium sp. SH5S13
TGAACTGCCCCATAAAAGTTGGACATAAAAATCCAACTTTTATGGGGTGTTTTTATGGTCAAATTTACGAAGGCTTTCAAAATTCATGTGGCCGAACGCTACTTGACGGGCAAAGACGGATGCACAACGTTAGGAAAAGAGTTCGGGGTGGACCGTAAGAAAGTCAGTCAATGGGCACTCCTCTATGAGCGCTGGGGCGAGACGATCTTCGATCCGTCCTATACAGCCCACTCGCCGGCGTTTAAACTAAGGGTAATAAACGATATGGCGGACAACGGGCTGTCCTTGATCGACGCGGCCTTGAAGTACAGGCTGTCCTCTCCCGGGATGATCTCCAACTGGCGATCCACATACGAACGGGAGGGGCCCGAGGGCCTGGCCGCCAAGCCGAAAGGACGTGCCCCGATGCCGAGACGGAAGAAGCAGGACCCCAAAGAGATGACGGAGGTCGAGAAGCTCAAGGAACGGGTCGAGTTCCTCGAGATGGAGAACGCAGCGTTAAAAAAATTGAAAGCCTTGGTTCAAGAAGAGGAAGCGCGACGAACGGGATCAAGGCCCAAGTGATTGACGAGCTACGGGCCACCTATCCTGTACCGGGGCTCCTTCAGGTGCTCGATATGGCTCGAAGCGTCTACTATTATTGGCGGACGCGCCTGACGGCCGATGACAAGTATGCGGACGTGAAGGAAGCGATCCGGACCCTCTTCCACGAACACGAAGGACGTTGTGGCTATCGGCGAATCCATGCGCTACTCGAGCGCCAAGGTTTCAGGCACGACCCGAAAACAGTGTTGCGTCTTATGGACGAGCTCGGTCTCAAGTGCCTCGTCCGCATGAAGAAATATCGTTCCTACAAAGGAGAGGTCGGAACGATCGCAGCGAACCTCCTCGAACGGGATTTCCAGGCCACAGGCCTAAACCAGAAGTGGGTGACCGATGTCACCGAGTTCCACCTTTTCGGGGAGAAACTCTATCTCTCACCGATGATGGACCTGGCAAACCGTGAAATCATCGCCTATACGATGTCAGATAAGCCTAAGTATCCATTCATCGGCGAGATGTTGGACCAAGCCATCGCGAGACTCGATAGCGATAGAAGGCCGATCCTCCATTCTGACCAAGGCTGGCAATACCAATTTCGAGCGTTCACGGCGAAGCTTCGCGAACACGGCATCACCCAAAGTATGTCCCGAAAGGGCAACTGTCTCGACAACGCGGCCATCGAGAGCTTCTTCGCCGTGCTCAAGTCCGAGCTACTCTATCTCAGGAAGTTTGAGGACATGGCTCATTTCAAACAGGAGCTCGAGCGCTACATCGAGTACTACAATCATCGTCGCATCAAGAAACGACTAAAAAACCTGAGCCCGGTGGAATACCGGACCCAGGTTCTCGAAGTCGCCTGACAAATTATTTAGTGTCTAACTTTTTTGGTTCAGTTCAA
>NZ_SJUS01000061.1:0-1421 GCF_004337085.1 Exiguobacterium sp. SH5S13
GGCACGAACGATTGCAGCACCCTCCGGGTGAGGCGCAGGTGGATTTCGGGACGATGGAAGTCGTCAAAGATAGTCATGCGGTCGATGTGAAGTGCCTCGTCATGAGTCTGCCCTTCAGCAACCGCACGGCAGCCGTCGTTCTCCCCGCAGAAAACCAAGAGTGCTTCCTTACGGGACTCAAAATGCTTTTTGAAGAAATCGGCGGTGTGCCGCAACAACTCAGAATCGATAATCTCCCTGCCGCAGTCATCCAACCGCGAACGACGAAAGAAGAGGCGATCTATACTGATGCTTTCCTGCAGTTCATGGCTCATTATGGCTTCCAAGTCCAAAGCTGTAATCCTTACAGTGGGAACGAGAAAGGAAGTGTCGAGAACAAGGTGGGATACGTTCGATACAACTTTCTTGTCCCGGCCCCTGTCATGCATGATTACGATTCGATGAACAGACAACTCGCAGTTTCCCTACGGGACGACATGGAGAGAGTGCATTACGAAAAGCATGTGCTGATCCGTGAGCTGTTCGAAGAAGAGCAGAGACATCTATTGCGATTGCCCCAAGAAGACTTCCCTGTCTTCAAAGTAGAACTGTTCAAGGTGAACAAGTACGGCGAAATAACGATCGATAAGACGAAAGTCTTGATCCCCTCTGGAGCTCGTCATGGGCAAGTACGCGCCATACTAAGATGGGATTCGATGAAGATTCTCTCACTTTACGGAGAAATCCTCTACGAAGAAAAACGTCCCTACATGATGACAAAACGTGCGCTCCCGTGGGAAAACATCATCAGCACTTGGCACAAGAAACCGAGAAGCTTCGGTCACTCCCGTTATTCCGAATACCTGCCGGGTAGAATCAAAGAGTACCTGGGCGTACCGAACTTACTCGTCCGGCAAGAAAGACTGGCCTGGATCCGAGCCAAGCTCGCACTGTATCCGATCCTCGAGGTCAATGAACGCCTATACGAACTCCTGAGCGAGGACGATGATCCAGCCGTGGTTGAGGACCATCCTTATGATGTGGACTGGAGCAAATATGATAGCCTAAACCGGCCGTGGGGAGAAGGTGGCACTGCATGAGCCTAAAAGAAATGTGCAAGTCGCTCCGCCTTGCCTACGTCGCCGAAATCTATGAATCGATTCCAACGGAATCTCCTGAAAAATTTCTTATGGAACTTTTCTCTATGGAAATGCGCCTCCGCGAAGAAGCGAAGGCGCAACGATTTATCAAAAAGGCGAAATTCATCAACAACAAGTCACTCGACGACTATCACTGGGGCAATCACATCTACTTTCCGAAGCATTTGGATAAGGACGAACTGACCTCACTGAATTTCGTCGAGCATTCACAGAACGTCGTTCTGACAGGGTCCCCGGGAACAGGAAAGACCCATTTGGCCATCGGACTCGGGAGAGAAGCTT
>NZ_SJUS01000062.1:0-1328 GCF_004337085.1 Exiguobacterium sp. SH5S13
ACAATCCCTTGTCTGGTGGCGATAGCGAAGCGGCCACACCCGTTCCCATGCCGAACACGGAAGTTAAGCGCTTCAGCGCCGAAAGTAGTTGGGGGTCTCCCCCTGTGAGGATAGGACGTTGCCAGGCTTTTTATTTTTTTACAAAACTTATTGACTTTATTCTAATTGACATTTAAAATAGGTGGAGTCGATACAAATAGTTTTACAAACGGTCCCGTGGTGTAGCGGTTAACATGTCTGCCTGTCACGCAGAAGATCGCGGGTTCGAATCCCGTCGGGACCGCCATTTTTAATTTAAACTTAATAAGTTGGCTTTGTAGCTCAGTTGGTAGAGCAAAGGACTGAAAATCCTTGTGTCGGCGGTTCGATTCCGTCCAAAGCCACCATTTACACCTGCCGGTGTAGCTCAGTTGGTAGAGCATCTGACTTGTAATCAGAGGGTCGAGGGTTCAAATCCTTTCGCCGGCACCATTTTTTCATGGCGATTGTGGCGAAGTGGTTAACGCACCGGATTGTGATTCCGGCATTCGAGGGTTCAATTCCCTTCAGTCGCCCCATTTTAAATTAATGAGCCATTAGCTCAGTTGGTAGAGCATCTGACTTTTAATCAGAGGGTCGCAGGTTCGAGCCCTGCATGGCTCACCATTTCTCATTAATTAATAGTTATATTTGAATATTATATGCGGGTGTGGCGGAATTGGTAGACGCGCTAGACTTAGGATCTAGTGTCCTTGACGTGGGGGTTCGAGTCCCTTCACCCGCATCTCTAATCAAAACTCATATTGCGGAAGTAGTTCAGTGGTAGAATACGACCTTGCCAAGGTCGGGGTCGCGGGTTCGAATCCCGTCTTCCGCTCCATTAATATGCGGTCGTGGCGGAATCGGTAGACGCGCTAGGTTGAGGGCCTAGTGGTGGTTAACACCGTGGAGGTTCAAGTCCTCTCGACCGCATTTTATGCACCCTTAGCTCAGCTGGATAGAGCGTTAGACTACGAATCTAAAGGCCGGGAGTTCGAATCTCTCAGGGTGCACCATTTATAACGGGAAGTAGCTCAGCTTGGTAGAGCACTTGGTTTGGGACCAAGGGGTCGCAGGTTCGAATCCTGTCTTCCCGACCATTTATTTTTTGGTCTTTGAAAACTGAACGATGAGGCAAAAAAGTTTTACAAGTTTTGATTGAAGCGCAAGCTTCGTCATTTTTAAGAGCTATATCAAATTCTTTGGAGAGTTTGATCCTGGCTCAGGACGAACGCTGGCGGCGTGCCTAATACATGCAAGTCGAGCGCAGGAAATCGACGGAACCCTTCGGGGGGAAGTCGACGGAATGA
>NZ_SJUS01000063.1:0-1119 GCF_004337085.1 Exiguobacterium sp. SH5S13
GATGAGATTTCCCTTTGAGCAATCAAGAAAGACCCCTCAGAGACGATGAGGTAGATAGGTCATGGGTGGAAGCACGGCGACGTGTGGAGCTGAATGATACTAATCGGTCGAGGCTTTGATCTAGAAATGGTTTGTATTGATGAATCTTCAGTTTTGAGAGAGTAATCTTTCAAAAAAAGTTTGACATTATGTAAAGATAATGTTAATCTCATATATGTCTGGTGGCGATAGCGAAGCGGCCACACCCGTTCCCATGCCGAACACGGAAGTTAAGCGCTTCAGCGCCGAAAGTAGTTGGGGGTCTCCCCCTGTGAGGATAGGACGTTGCCAGGCATACATATCGGAGGATTAGCTCAGCTGGGAGAGCACCTGCCTTACAAGCAGGGGGTCGGCGGTTCGATCCCGTCATCCTCCACCATTTACACCTGCCGGTGTAGCTCAGTTGGTAGAGCATCTGACTTGTAATCAGAGGGTCGAGGGTTCAAATCCTTTCGCCGGCACCATTTTTTAAAAAAGTCTACCGCACTAATTATACCTTGCCGGGGTGGCGGAATTGGTAGACGCACAGGACTTAAAATCCTGCGAGGGTTTCCTCGTGCCGGTTCAAGTCCGGCCCTCGGTACCATCTATATATCCCATTGGGAATCATTCGTCTCGCACCCTTAGCTCAGCTGGATAGAGCGTTAGACTACGAATCTAAAGGCCGGGAGTTCGAATCTCTCAGGGTGCACCATTTATAACGGGAAGTAGCTCAGCTTGGTAGAGCACTTGGTTTGGGACCAAGGGGTCGCAGGTTCGAATCCTGTCTTCCCGACCATCATAACTTTTGGGGCCTTAGCTCAGCTGGGAGAGCGCCTGCCTTGCACGCAGGAGGTCAGCGGTTCGATCCCGCTAGGCTCCACCAATTCTTTAACTGACGAACTTTGAAAACTGAACGATGAGGCAAAAAAAGTTTTACAAGTTTTGATTGAAGCGCAAGCTTCGTCATTTTCAAGAGCTATATCAAATTCTTTGGAGAGTTTGATCCTGGCTCAGGACGAACGCTGGCGGCGTGCCTAATACATGCAAGTCGAGCGCAGGAAATCGACGGAACCCTTCGGGGGGAAGTCGACGGAATGA
>NZ_SJUS01000064.1:0-1108 GCF_004337085.1 Exiguobacterium sp. SH5S13
ACTACGACGCAACACTTTCCACAACAATCAATTCTTCGCTACACTGTTCTCAGAAACAGCGTCAGGGGAGGACACAAGGAGTGGACAAGTGGATGATTCACGGAAGCGTACATGAGATGAGAGCTAGAGGGTTCAACATCTCGCAGATTGCAGAAACATTGAACGTCAGTCGGAACAGGGTCTACAACTATCTGTCGATGGACCAAGAAACATTCCAGACGTGGGAACGTCAGAAAGCGAGACGTACACGAAAACTGGATCCCTATCGGGAAGAGATTTTGAAGTGGCTGCAAGAATATCCGACATTGAAGGCGTCGCAGATCGAGGATTGGCTCAAGGAGCGCTATCCAGAACTGCTGGTCGGAGAGAGCACAGTCAGGTTGTATGTCCGTGACCTGCGACGCGACCATGGAATCCGGAAAGTCGTGAAAGAACGGCAGTTCGTCGCGATTCCCGAACTTCCGCCAGGCAGACAGACACAGGTAGACTTTGGGATGGCCCGTCTGGGACATGAGGACGGGAGCGAATCGATCGGTCGTTTCATTTCCTTCGTCCTCTCGCACTCACGTTATAAGTATGTAGAATGGCTCGACCGGCCGTTCACGGTCAAAGACATGGTGCGCTGTCACGAGAACGCGTTCCGTTTCTTCGGCGGGATGACGACAGAGATGGTCTACGACCAGGATGCGCTCATCGCGGTCAGCGAGAACGCCGGTGACCTCCTGTTGACGGAGGGCTTCCAGTCCTACGTGTCGTTCCGTGGATTCGACGTCCATCTGTGCCGTGCCCGAGACCCGCAATCCAAAGGGAAAGTCGAACGGGTCGTCCAGTATGTGAAAGGCAACTTCGTTCCGGGCCGTCGCTATCACGACCTCGCCGACTGGAACAAGCGGACTATCGAATGGCTCGACCGGACAGCCAATCATAAACGGCATGAGACGACAAAAAAGAGACCTTGCGAAGTGCACAGCCTGGAAAAGCAGCACCTGGACAAGATCTCTTCACCCGTCTCTTTCGAAACGAACCTTGTATCAAGTGTATCAAGAACCGTCCATAAGGACAATACCATCCGATACGCCGGTGCCCGATATAGTGTCCCGATTGGGAC
>NZ_SJUS01000065.1:0-1057 GCF_004337085.1 Exiguobacterium sp. SH5S13
GATGAATTATAAAATTAAGTGCAACACCCCAAAGTGAACACAAAAAAGCCCATAGCGACGGCCTCGTGTAGAATGAAGTTACCACACAAACATTCAGACGGAGGAATCGCTATGAGCTACACCCATCTTACCACACCCGAACGCGTGAAAATAGAGACCTATCTGGAGCTCGGGATGTCCATCCGGTCCATCGCGAGACGGCTCGGGCGACAGCCCTCGACCGTCTCGCGGGAGATCAGACGCAATCCCGGCTACGAGGCCGAACGTGCACAGAGACGCTACGTGAAGGCGAAAGCCAACTGCGGCGCCAAGACGAAACTCGACGACATGATGCGTCTGACGATCATCGAGAAACTGCGTGCGACCTGGTCCCCAGAACAGATCACGGGACGCCTTTTTGACGGGAAGATCGCCTTCTCGACCATCTATCGCTGGATCTATTCAGGACTGATCGACGTGCCGGCTACCGTGCTCCGCCAGAAGGGGAAGCGCCGAAAACCGGTAGAGACACGCGGTCGCATCAACGTCGGGCTGACCATCTCGGACCGCCCGCGGGAGGTGCGCACACGCGAGACGTTCGGGCACTGGGAGCTCGACACGGTCGTTTCAGGACGTGGGAAGTCGAAGGCCTGCGTCGCGACGTTCGTCGAGCGCAAGAGCCGGTTCTATCTCGCCCTGCCGATCACGGACCGTAGCGCGTCCTCGATGGAGGAGGCGATCCACACGGTCCACGGTGCCTTCCCTGGGGGCGCTTTCAAGACGGCGACGACGGACCGGGGCAAGGAGTTCAGCTGTCACGAGCGCATCCGGTCATCACTCGGCGTGCCACTTTATTTCGCCGATCCGTACTCGTCGTGGCAACGCGGCAGCAACGAGAACGCCAACGGCCTCCTGCGCGAGTTCTTCCCGAAAGGATCGGACTTCGCGACGGTCGGCCGGGGAGAGATCGTGGACGCGCTCGCCAAGATCAATGGTCGCCCACGGAAGTGCCTGGGCTGGAAGACCGCACACGAGGCCTTCGTGGAGGAAGTGTTGCGCTTAATTTGACAAACCGTCG
>NZ_SJUS01000066.1:0-1025 GCF_004337085.1 Exiguobacterium sp. SH5S13
CGGTGGCCTCTTCTCATTTTTATGGGTTCGTTCACGCATTTCGGACTAAACAGATAGGGGCGACCTCTGATAAAGTTAAAGTGACCAAACCATAACTTTGGAGGTGCCCCTATGTACAAAAAGTATACCATGAACCAGTTGGTTTTGCCCCTAGATTTAGAAGTCCGTCTCCAGGAAAACGATATCGCCTTCGCCGTCCACGATCTCGTCGAACAGATTCCGGACGAGGCCTTCGAGCCGTTCTGGCGAACGACGGGCTGCCCCGCTTACCATCCGCGTATGATGATGAAGATCGTCCTCTGCGCCTACACACAGTCCGTATTTTCAGGTCGAAAGATCGAAGGCCTTCTAAAAGACAGCCTGCGGATGATGTGGCTCGCCCAGGGCCACGAGCCGAGTTATCGGACGATCAACCGTTTCCGCGTCCATCCGGCCGTGTCCCCGATCTTGAAGGCGGCGTTCGTCGCCTTCAGATGTCATCTCGTCGAGACCGGCGAAATCGACGAGGAGGCGATCTTCATCGACGGCACGAAGATCGAGGCGAATGCCAACCGCTATACGTTCGTCTGGCGGAAGGCCGTCGCGAGATACAGCGCCGCGCTCGTCGAGAAATCGAACCAGCTGTACGACGAACTGATGGCCGACCAGGTCATCCCCGAGATCGAACGGGAGAGCCCGGACGCGCTCTCGGTCGAAGAACTCGAACAGATCGCAGCGCGGCTCGAAGAGAAGATCGAGTCCATCAACGAGGAAATCGCCACGGCGACCGACGTCGCCGAACGGAAACGATTGCGTATGAAACGGAAGATACCCCGCCGCCTCCACAAACAGGCCGCCGATTTCGCCGCCCGGAAACGTCGATACGAGGAACACATGGCCACCTTCGGTACACGGAACAGTTACTCGAAGACCGACAGGGACGCGACGTTCATGCGGATGAAAGAGGATCACATGAAAAACGGCCAACTGAAGCCGGGGTACAACGTCCAAATCGCAACCGAAGGTCAGTACACGCTTGCCTATGA
>NZ_SJUS01000067.1:0-1023 GCF_004337085.1 Exiguobacterium sp. SH5S13
CTGGGTCTCGCCTTGCCCGCTGTTCCCCCGGGAGTCGGCGTGCCCTCGGGGCGACGCTGTACGTCCTTGCCGTTTCGGACTAAACTGGCTATAACTACACATCCTGGAGGCGATCCCGATGATGCCAGACCTGCCGAACATGCCGCCGAGCCCGTATGCGGCGCTTTACGATCTGTTGATCCCTGCCGATGACGAGCTACGGCTCATCCACGATCTCGTATCGTTCGATTTCGTCACCGACCTGCTCGCGGACACGTATTGTCACGACAACGGGCGGATGGCCGTCCATCCTGTCCGGATGTTCAAATATCTGTTCCTCAAGGCGCACTCGAACCTATCGGATGTCGATCTCGTCAGACGGGCGAGGACCGACCTCACCTATAAGTATTTCCTGGATCTCGCGCCGGAGGACGGCGTCATCAACCCGTCCTCGCTCACGAAATTCCGCCGCCAACGCATGGACGACGACAAACTGCTCGACAAACTGCTCGCACACACGGTCGAGGTCGCGAAAGAGATGGGGCTGCTGAAGGGACGGACGCTGATCGTCGATTCGACCCATTCCCGGGCCCGGTACGGGCAGAAGCCGATTGGGCAGGCGATCATCGAGGAGGCGAAGCATCTGCGCCAAGCGTGCTATCAGGCATCGGCCGATGCGAAGGGGCGTTTCCCTGAGAAAGTCGATGAGCACGACATCGACCAGCTGCTCGCCTATGCGCTCGCCGTGGCGGAGACCGTAGAGTCCGAGATGCCCGAGCTGATGATGCGGGAGCACATCCGCGACAGGGTGAACCGTGTCCGCGAGCTCGCCGAGGACGCGCATGTCGAGCTACAGGTGTCCAAGGACAGCGATGCCCGGACCGGGCACAAGAGCGCCGACTCCTCCTTCTTCGGCTACAAGCATCACCTCGCGATGACGGAAGAAGGCATCATCACGGCCGTCGTCGTCACGTCAGGCGAGGCGGCGGACGGGAAGCAGTTGACTCGCCTCATCGAGAAGAGCCACGCCGCCGGCGCCGAGTT
>NZ_SJUS01000068.1:0-984 GCF_004337085.1 Exiguobacterium sp. SH5S13
TGTGACCGTCAAGATGAAAAGACAATCTGCGATGATTTAGCCGCAACAATTTCCGATGACTAAATATCTTTCGTCTCCGGCTCGAAGATGACCGAGCGGTTTCTCATTCGATAGCTCTCCTCGTCCATCTGGATGATCTCGGCGCGATGAAGGAGCCGATCTAGGATTGCCGTGACGATCCCTTGCTCACCGACGAGGTCGCCCCAGCTCTCGGGCCGTTTGTTCGAGGTCAGGATGATCGAGCTTTGCTCATACAGCTCGTTGATCAGGTGAAACAGGAGGTTGGCCTCCCTTTGTTCCATCGCCATGTACATCATGTCATCAAGGATCACCAAATCCGACTCGACGAGTCGCTTGTAACGGACCTCGGAACGACGGATGAGGTTGCGCGTCTTCATGATGTGAAGTGCTTCCCCCATGGTCACAAAGCTCACCTTGCGCCCGCTCTTGATCGCATCGGCTCCCAGACCGATGGCCAGATGTGTCTTACCTGTCCCTGGGGGACCGAGTAAGATCAGGTTATGATGGCTGTCGAGCCAAGACAGTTGGCGCAACTGGTTAAGTTGGCGGATGCCGAATGACCGTACGTGAGTCAAATCAAACTCGTCCAGGCTACGCTCCACAGGGAAGTTCGCCCATTTGGTCAGCCGGTCTTGGAGCTTTTGTTCCCGGCGACCTTGTTCGTAAGTGAACACCTCGTGGAGGAGCTCATGATAGGTCCAGCGCTCCTGCTCGGCCCTCCGTAAAAGTGTCGGTAGTTCCGCGGCGCTCTCGACGAGCCTGAGCGTGCGCGCCGTCTTTTGAATTCCCTCGATCGGATGTGAGCTCATGATCTCAAGCCTCCCGTCATCAAGGAGATATAGGGGTCGAGTTCCCGGATGGCGACGGAAACCCCTTCGCGACCGCTATGTAGATTCTGTGCCAGAAGGTTCGCGCTGACCTGACCCGTCTCATAGAGCCGGGTCATCTCGGCCACGATATCTA
>NZ_SJUS01000069.1:0-921 GCF_004337085.1 Exiguobacterium sp. SH5S13
ACAAGCATCACCTCGCGATGACGGAAGAAGGCATCATCACGGCCGTCGTCGTCACGTCAGGCGAGGCGGCGGACGGGAAGCAGTTGACTCGCCTCATCGAGAAGAGCCACGCCGCCGGCGCCGAGTTTGACCATATCGTGGGCGATGCGGCCTATTCGGGCCGAGACAACCTGATCTATGCCGCCTCACAAGGATGCAAACTCGTCGCGCCTTTGAACCCTCAGCTTTCGTCCGCCGCCACGAATCGTGCCGAGGGATTCACCTACAACAAAGACGCTGAACGCTACGTCTGTCCCGCCGGGCACATGGCCATCCGGAAGGCCCGTACAGGGACGAAGAACATCGGGAAGAATCAAAAAGAGACACATTACTTCGACATCAAGTTATGCAAGCAGTGTCCGTTGCGCGAGGGATGTTACAAGGATGGGGCGAGATCGAGAACACACAGCGTGACGCTGAAGTCGAGGGAGCACAGTGACCAGCTCGATTACGAGCAGACGGATGAATTCAAAGAGTATCGTCGCAAACGGTTCGCCATCGAGCCGAAGAATAGCCAATTGAAGAACCCCCAAGGTCTGGCGCGAAACAAAACGTCAGACCTAAAGGGCATGACCTTACAGAGCGTGATGGCCATCGTCGCGGTCAACCTGAAGCGAATCATCGCTCTCAGGGGAGAACAAAAGGAATAAGGGCAAGGAAAAAGAGCGATTGTCCCGACTTGAGTCGGTCCAATCGCCCTTTTTTCTGTTCACGCTCGGATAGAGCGGAGGTTTTTCAGTGCCCTCCTTTTCAAAGAGGGCACTGAAAAACTTCATCTGCTTTCATTGCCCTTCGAGCCGCCCTGTCCGGCACGCCGCTTTCCTGGGGGCGGTCAGCGAGCCGCATCGCGACGATGTCGCTGCTGGGTCTCGCCTTGCCCGC
>NZ_SJUS01000006.1:0-110167 GCF_004337085.1 Exiguobacterium sp. SH5S13
TTGTGCATCCGTCTTTGCCCGTCAAGTAGCGTTCGGCCACATGAATTTTGAAAGCCTTCGTAAATTTGACCATAAAAACACCCCATAAAAGTTGGATTTTTATGTCCAACTTTTATGGGGCAGTTCACACTCGGGGTTTTTCGTGTGCGTACGAATCGCTATAATGAACCTATTCATTCAGACGGGAGAAACAACCATGAGTAAAATCATTTTCAATATCCATCAAATTGATCAGCTTGAGTCGAACCCGAACGTCGCCTCCGTATCAGAACGCTCGATTCAATACACCGCCGAGTTTAAGGTCAAGGCCGTGCGTGAGAACATGGACGGCAAAGGACCCCAACAGATCTTCACAGAGGCGGGGTTCGACCTGACGGTGATCGGAAAAGAGAAGGCGAAGTCTTCGTTGAAGCGTTGGCGTCGGACGTACCGAACGGACGGAGAAGACGGTCTCCTGAACAACAAACGTGGGAAGACTCTGGGAGGCGGGCGTCCGAAAACAGACGAGTCGATGGAGCGACGGTTAGCGAAGGCAGAGGCGCGTATCAAATACCTGACGGCAGAAAATGAACTCTTAAAAAAGCTAGAGAAGTTAGAAGGGCAGGCGAAACGAACGAACTGACACCGGCAGAGAAATATCAGGTCATCAATACCATCATCCGAATCGCGCAGCTGAAGAACCTCGTCCGCCCACTGTGTGAGATCGCTGGCGTGAGTCGGAGTGGCTACTATGCCTGGTTGAACCGAGCCGAGGCAGAGTCCCTCCGGGAAGAGCGTGATTACCTAGACGCGACCCTACTCAAGCAGATTCACGACAGCCACGGTGGCAAAGTCGGTTATCGGGCACTGTACATGGAGGTGCGCGCGACCCTCGGGGTCCGGATCAACCATAAGCGTATCCTCCGACTGATGCGCAAGTATAACATCGTCACCAAAATCCGAAAGATGAGCCCTTATCGAAAACTAGCTAAAGCGACGCTCGAGCATCGCGTCGTGCCGAATCTGTTGAACCGCCAGTTCCGGCAGAGCGAGCCCGGGAAGGTGTTCGTGACCGACATCACCTATCTCCCGATCGCCTCCGGCGAGAACGTCTATTTGTCTTGTGTGAAGGACGTCGCCACACGCGAGATCGTGGCACATAAGCTGCCCATGGGCCTTCACATGGACCTCGTCTTTCAGACGATGGAAAAGCTCGAAGAGCACCTCCAAGGGAACCTGCATCCTGAGGCGATGATTCATTCGGACCAAGGCTTCCACTACACACATCCAGACTACCAGAAACTCGTCGGTGACCTCGGACTGGTCCAGTCCATGTCACGTCGGGGAAACTGTCTCGACAACGCACCAATCGAATCGTTCTTCGGTCATTTGAAGGACTATGTCACCAACCGCTCGTGCAAATCGCTCGAGGAGGTCCGAGAAATGGTCGGCGACTACATAAGCTATTACAACTGCGAACGCGGTCAATGGAACCTAAAAAAGATGACCCCGGAACAATATCGGGGCCATCTGATCGCCGCATAGAACACGTGGGCTTTTTATTAAACTGTCCATTTTACGGGGCTCAGTTCAAACACGGAGATTCTGGGCTTTTCTCATGGACATCAAAATCGGCCGATATCCATAACGCATTCGATTGAGGATTCGGTATTAAACGATGAAAAGTCTCAAGCGGTTGAGTCTTTTCACGTAAACATTAAGACGGTGTGTAGATGTGATCCGTATCCGTGTCCAACACGAAGTCGATGTTCATATCGTTTGAATACTGAATACGATCAAAGCGGTGGAGTCGACAAAACACGTCTGGAAAGTCTTTTATATCAACCACCATTGTTTTGGTTTGTCGATACATCTCTCTTAGTTGTCGTTCAGAGCACTTTTTTCCACTCAAACGAATATTGTGTCCGTATCCATCGATTTCAATGATCAAAATGACTCCTCCTGTCACTAGCAAATCGTTTTTATTTTGGTTCTAACATACATCATTATCATATAAAAAACGATCGCTCTGAAATGGACGATTGCGACCGCACTCGTATTGCCGATGACGTTGCCACTCCAATCATCGAACGTGTTGGCGGCGATGACAGCCAAAGCGGACGGAACGTACAAGTTCGTCGTGAAACCACTCAAGATTCGTCAAACTGTCACTGTCATCAGTGAACAGGGCGGCCAAACGAAAGAGGAATCGCGAGTCGTCGAAGTCGCTCATGTTGGCATCCCGGCCCTGCGGTGAACAATGAATCAGCCTTCAGTTTTGAAGGCTGATTTTTGTGTCAAAAAAGTGAACAAAACCTCTTACGAAACAATGGAAACTATTGTATAATCAACCAAGTAAGCGCTTACATTACATGTGTAAAGTAATGAGATTCATTTTTCGGGGTCGATGGGGATCGGCTACACAGGTTAAAAGGGGACAGCACACATGATCACATTCTTTATCAAAAATAGGCGAGAATACGCCCACTTCTAAGTGATCCGGGCGAAGCCCCAGTGAAAGTGGGCGATGAATCGCTATAGCTTTTTCTGGGTATAAATACCTAGAGGAGGTGAAGAGTATGTTGACACATAAAGGATACAGATTTCGTCTCTATCCGACCAAGGAACAGGAGGTACTGATCATCAAGACGCTCGGCTGCGCCCGCTTCGTCTTCAACCATTTCCTCGCGAAGTGGGACGAGACATATCAGGCGAGCGGTGCGGGACTGTCCTATGGCGCGTGCTCCGAGGTATTGCCGTCCATGAAAGAGGAGCTCTCATGGCTGAAGGAGGTGGACAGCACGGCCCTGCAGTGGTCGTTGAAGCACCTGGCCGACGGCTACGACCGTCTCCTCACGAAACAGAACGGGCACCCGCGCTTCAAGTCGAAACGGAACCCGGTCCAGTCGTACACGACGAACATCCAGGGCAGGTCGCAAAACCCCGAGGTGTCGATCGTCGGGGAACGGCTCAAACTGCCGAAGCTGAAGTGGGTCCGGTTCGCCAACTCGAGGCGGGTCGAGGGCCGCATCCTCAGCGCGACGATCCGCCGGAACGCGACGGGCAAGTACTTCGTCTCCCTGAAGGTCGAGCAGGAGATTGAGGAGCTGCCGAAGACGGGCTCATCGGTCGGCGTCGACGTCGGTCTGAAGCACTTCGCAATCTTGTCGGACGGGACGGTGTACCCGAACGACCGCTACTTCAAGTCGCTCGAGAAAAAACTTGCCCGTGAGCAGCGCAAGCTGTCACGCCGACGGCTCATCGCCATGAACCGGAACGTCAAGCTGTCCGAGGCGAAGAACTACCAGAAGCAGAAGCGCAAGGTCGCGCGCATCCACGAGAAAATCGCGAACAGACGCAACGACCTCCTGCAGAAGGTGTCGACCGAGATCGTCAAAATCCACGACGTCATCGGGATCGAGACGCTGCAGGTGAAGGACATGCAGCAGAACCGCCAATTGAGCAAGGCCATCTCCGACGTCGGCTGGTCGGAGTTCCACCGCATGCTCGAATACAAGGCCGACTGGTACGGGAAGACCGTCGTCAAGGTCGGCAGAAGCTTCGCCTCGAGCCAGCTCTGTTCAAGTTGCGGCCATCGGCACAAAGACGTGAAACATCTCGCCTTGCGTGAGTGGGTATGCCCAGGCTGCGGCACTCGCCACGACCGGGATATCAACGCAGGACTCAATCTCAAGCAAGAGGCCGAACGCATCCTGGCCTCTTCAACCGTCGGGACGACGGGGCTAGCCTGATCAGGTTTCGGCCGCTGGGTCGGATAACTCAGGAATCCCTCACCTCTAAGCGTAGCGTAGGTGGGGGTAGTTCAACGCCTTAGCTATTTTAATTGTCGGGTACATCGTCTACGGCCGTTACGTCGAGAAGACGTTCGGCATCAAGGAAGAGCGGACGACGCCCGCCTATGCGTCGCAGGATGGCATCGACTACGTGCCGATGGGGAAAAAGCGGAACTCGATGATCCAACTGTTGAACATCGCCGGCGTCGGTCCGATTTTTGGGCCAATCATGGGGGCGCTCTACGGTCCGGTCGCCTTCCTGTGGATCGTCTTCGGATCGATCTTCGCAGGTGCCGTGCACGACTATTTGACGGGGATGATCTCGCTCCGTAACAACGGTGCACACTTGCCGCAGCTCGCCGAGAAGTTCCTCGGCCGCTCGCTCCGCCATATCGTCAACGGGTTCGCCCTGTTACTGCTACTCCTTGTCGGGACGGTGTTCGTCACGTCGCCGAGTAACATGATCAACAACTTGTTCGACGGCAACGCGTCGACGCTCGTGTTCGTCGTCTTTGCGATTTTCGCTTATTACATCTTGGCGACACTCCTCCCGGTCGACAAGATCATCGGCCGCATCTATCCGTTCTTCGGGGCGCTCCTCATGATCAGCGCCATCGGGATCGGGGTCAGCCTGTTCGTCCAAGGCTATCAAATCCCAGAGATGACATTGACGAACATGCACCCGGACGGCTTGCCGATCTGGCCGCTCTTGTTCTTCACGATCTCGTGCGGCGCGCTCTCAGGCTTCCACGCGACGCAGTCGCCGATCATCTCTCGGACGACGATGAAAGAAAGTAATGGCCGCAGCATCTTCTACGGCATGATGATCGTCGAGGCCGTCATCGCCATGATTTGGGCCGGAGCGGCCATGGCCATCTTCGAGCCGGGTGAGTTGCTCGGCATGATTCAAGCGGGGACACCGGCGCTCGTCGTCCAAGAAGTGGCGACACTCATGCTCGGCAGCATCGGCGTCATCGTCTTGCCGATCACGTCAGGCGATACGGCGTTCCGGAGTGCCCGGATGATCATCGCCGACTACTTGAAAGTCGCACAGAAGAACTTCTCGTCACGCCTTTGGATCGCACTCCCGTTGTTCGCGATCTCGTACGTGCTCACAAACATGGACTTCCAAATGCTTTGGCAGTACTTCAACTGGGCCAACCAGACGACAGCGGTCATCGCCTTGTTCGTTGGTGCGATGTACTTGTACATTAAAGGACGCAACCACTGGATCGCACTCATCCCGGGGACGTTCATGCTGTATGCGGTTTGGTTCTACATCCTCACAGCACCGATCGGTTTCAAGATGGATGGTGTCATTCCCTACGTCATCGCGACGATCGGTACGGTGACGCTACTCGTCTTGTTCCACATACGCGCACGGGCGATGCGGGCACAAAATATGGAATGTGACGTTCCGGTGAAGGAAGTCGCATAATCAAGGACACGGGTTTTTACAGACCCGTGTTTTTATTTGCAACAAAATTGGGGAATATCCATAATAGAGGCAAGGAAAGAAAGGTGGGACCCGAATGGATCAAGAGAAACTAAAAGACATGCTCCATGCCGATACGCTCGGCGAAGAAATCGCGAGCGCCGTCACGCACGGACTAGGGGTCATCTTCAGCATCGTCGCTCTCGTCCTGCTCGTCACGACCGCGACTGAGACCGGTAGCACAGGCAACGTCATCGCGGTGAGCGTGTTCGGGGTATCGATGATCTTGTTGTACTTGTTCTCGACGCTCATGCATGCGATCCCGCATCCACGGGCGAAGCGGGTGCTCCAAGTGTTCGACCACGCTGGGATTTACTTACTGATTGCCGGGAGCTACACGCCGTTCGCACTCGTGTCGCTTCAGGGAACGCTCGGATGGGTGTTATTCGGCATCGTTTGGGGCGTCGCCATCTTAGGCATCGTCTGGAAAATGTATTCGACCGGGAAGTACATGTGGGTATCGAACGTGACGTACCTTGGGCTCGGGTGGATTTGTATCATCGTGATCCGTCCGCTCTACGAGTCGCTCGGGCATCAAGGGTTCATGTTGCTGCTTGCTGGTGGGCTCGCTTATTCGGTCGGGATCGTGTTTTACGTCTGGCAGAAACTGCCGTTCAATCATGCGATTTGGCACTTGTTCGTGCTCGCCGGGAGCGTGTTCGTCTTCCTCAGTATTTTGCTCTACGTCGCACCGAATACAGGCCTGTGAACCAGACGTCCGTGAGGGCGTCTGCTTTTTTATAAACTTAGCCAATGAAGTGTTGGAAACGGTTACAAAACTAAAGACGAATTGACGTTTGTATGTCATAATAATTTCAGACATCGTCATAGAGATAGATGAGTGTAAACGCAAGGGGGAAAATCTGATGGAAAAAGTGTTACGTGATGGCTTTATTTACATGTCTCAAAACAAAGCACTCAACAGTTTGGCTAAAAAGTACGGGCTTCGGTTCGGGGCTTCACGATTTGTGGCGGGAGAAGATTTCAAGACGTCGGTGCCGACGATTCGCGAACTGAACGCGAAAGGGCTATCGGTCACGGTCGACCATCTAGGGGAATTCATTAACACGGTCGAAGAAGCGAACCAAAACCGTGACGAGATCATCCGTGCCATCGAGATCATGGCCGAAGAGAAACTCGACGCCTATATGTCGCTCAAGCTCACGTCACTCGGATTCGATATTTCGGACAAGTTGATCGAGAACAATATGCGCCAGATCTTGACGACGGCTAAGTCGGTCGGCGTCTTCGTCGCCATCGATATGGAAGACGAGTCGCGCTGCGAGAAGACACTCGACTTGTTCAAGAAGTTGAAAGCGGACTTTGACGGACTCGGGACGGTCATCCAATCGTACTTGTATCGTTCGGAAGATGACATCAATCATCTCGCGCTGATCAAGCCGAACCTCCGTATCGTCAAAGGGGCTTACAAAGAGCCGGCGACGGTCGCTTTCCCGGAGAAAGAAGACGTCGACCACAACTACTTGAAGCTCGTCAAACTCCATCTTGCGAACGGGAACTACGCCTCTATCGCGACCCATGACGACCATATGATCGATGCCATCATCGAGCATGTGAAATTGAACAACATCCCACTCGACCAGTTCGAGTTCCAAATGCTGTACGGCATCCGGGTCGAGCGTCAACTCGAGCTCGTCCGCCAAGGCTATAAAGTCCGGGTCTACGTGCCGTACGGCCGTGACTGGTACGGTTACTTCATGCGCCGCCTCGCCGAACGTCCGGCCAATGTCGCGTTCGTGTTAAAAGGAATGGTCAAGAAATGAGAGAAGCACGAACGTCCGTTGTGGGCGTTCGTGCTTTTTTGATGTGTTCGATATTATTTGATGACATCGATTCGTTCGGCCTTTCCTACAGTGGAGGTGTCTTCGGTGATGGATTCGTCTAACCAAACGTTGACCTCGAGCGGACTGTGCAGTCGTTCAATCTCGTCATTCAAACCGGATACATCGACCCAAATTTGACCGCGGTCTTGATCTTCGACTAAAATCATCGTCTCTTCAGTATTTACGTCTACAATTTTCCCTTGAACATCGACCTCGCTATAATCGGTTGAACAGCCTGCGACTACACTGAGACAGAGAAAGGCTACAAGGAGAGAAGTAATACGTCCTTTAAAAAACGGCATATCATTATCCATGAATTGATTCTCCTTAGGATTTCGAGTGACTTCCATCCAAACTTGTTTATCATTAGTATACTTGTTCGATGCCATCGATATTCAGAATCTTTTCATGGAGAGGGAAATGCGTCCTTGGCGTCCAGACTCATGCAAAGCAATCCGACGAAAGGACGCAAGAAACGCGCGCAAAGTATGACACGCACACAAAAAAGACTCAGCTGTGAACTGAGCCTTCCGAAACACTTATCCGTTAATGACGGTACCGCCGTTGACGTGCATGACCTGCCCACTGACGTACGTTGAGTCATCGCTTGCGAGATAGACGTAAGCTGGGGCGAGCTCTGCCGGTTGACCCACACGCTTCATCTCAGAAGAGTCACCGAACGTGGCGACTTTCTCAGCCGAGAACGTAGCCGGGATGAGCGGTGTCCAAATCGGGCCAGGGGCGACGCCGTTGACACGGATTTTCTTCTCGGCCAAGTTTTTGGCGAGCGAACGCGTGAACGATGTGATCGCGCCTTTCGTCGACGCATAGTCGATCAACTGGTCGTTGCCTTCATACGCCGTGATCGACGTCGTGTTGATGATACTCGCGCCTTCGTTCAAATACGGGAGCGCCGCTTTCGTCAAATAGAACATGCTGAAGATGTTCGTCCGGAACGTCCGCTCGAGCTGGTCGTCCGAGATGTCGAGGAGCGACTCTTGCGGATGCTGCTCGGCGGCGTTGTTGACGAGAATGTCCAAGTGGCCGAACGTCTCGAGCGTCTGCTTGACGACGTCTTGGCAGAACGCCGAATCACCGAGGTCACCTTGCAGCAACAGGCACGCTTGTCCGAGTTCTTCGATCCGTTCCTTCGTCGCCTCGGCGTCCTCGAGCTCGTTTTGGTCTTTATAGACGATGACTGTGTTCGCGCCTTCATGGGCGAAGAAGATGGCGACCGATTTCCCGATTCCCGAGTCACCGCCCGTGATGATGGCGACTTTGTCTTTTAACTTGTCGCTTCCTTTATAGCCTTCACGCTCATAGATCGGGAACGGCTCCATCTTCGAATCGATTCCCGGTTGATGGGCCTGCGCTTGTCCGTCCTTCTTGAACGTTTCAAAATCCTTGCGGCTGCCGATTGTATTTAAACGATTATCACTCATATTGTTTAGTCCCCTTTCAAAATTGACTCAATGTGTCTATACCACACACATCAAAAAATAATCGTAAATCAGAAAAATGGAATGAATTTGAAAAATGAACGCTTGCGAATGAATTGTCGTTCATTTATGATAGAAGAGTAAACACGATGGTGATTGCGATTTTTTTTACGCGTGAAATGAATCACTATTCATTCTCATTTAGGGGGGAACAATATGACGAGTCACATCGAACAATCAGCCGACCTCCGTTTGACGAGCAATATCCGTTTTGCGGTCGTCATCGGTTCAGGAGTAATGGGGGCGGGGATTGCGGCCCATTTGGCGAACGCGGGGGTTCGTTCGCTCATGCTCGACATCGTACCACGTGAATTGACGGCGCAAGAAGAAGGAAAAGGGCTCACGCTCGAGTCACCGGAAGTGCGGAATCGCATCGCGTCCGAGAACCGTCACAAGTTGTTGAAACAAAATCCGGCACCGCTCGCGACGGCGGAACACTTGAACTTCATCGAGGTCGGGAACTTAGAAGATGACCTCGAACGATTGAAAGAAGCCGACTGGGTCATCGAAGTCATCGTCGAACGGCTCGACGTGAAACAGCAACTGTTCGACAAGATCGCACCGTTCATCCGTGAAGACGCGATTCTCAGCTCGAACACGTCTGGGATCTCGATCGAAGCGATGGCGAGCGTCTTGCCGGAAGGATTGAAGTCACGCTTCCTCGGGACGCACTTCTTCAACCCGCCGCGTTACTTGAAGCTGCTCGAACTCATCCCGACGGAGAAGACGGCGCGCCCGGTCATCGATTTCATGGCCCGCTTTGCTGAGGACCGTCTCGGTAAAGGCGTCGTCGAGGCGAAAGACACGCCAAACTTCATCGGTAACCGCATCGGCACATACGGCCTGCTCGTCACGTTCGAGGAGATGTTGAAACAAAACGCGACGATCGGCGAGATGGACTCGATCACAGGACCGCTCATCGGCCGTCCGAAATCAGCGACGTTCCGTACGCTCGACGTCGTCGGCATCGACACGTTCGTCCACGTCGCCGGTAACGTCTATGAGGCGCTCGAAGCGGGCGAGGAGAAAGACACGTTCGATGTCCCTGCTGAAATGAAGACGCTCGTCGAAAAAGGCTGGGTCGGACAAAAGTCTGGTCAAGGGTTCTATAAGAAAGACGGGAAAGTCATCCAGGAACTCAACTTGAGCACGTTTGAATACGAACAATTGAAAGCGATTACAGGAACTGAGCTCGACCAAATCAAGTCGCTCCCGGGCTCGAAAGCGAAACTGAAAGGCGCGATCTTGAACAAGGGACGCGTCGGGCAGTTGCTCTGGCCGGTAACAGCGAAAACACTCGTCTACTCGGCACGACTCACAGGTGAGATCAGTGACTCGATCGTCGCCATCGATGACGCGATGAAGTGGGGCTTCGGTTGGAAGTTCGGACCGTTCGAGACATGGGACGCACTCGGTGTCGAAAAATCGGTCGCACGCATGAAAGCGGAAGGATATGCCGTCCCGGCGTGGATCGATAAGATGCTCGCTGCCGGACACACTTCCTTCTATAAAGGGGACCAGTATTACGATCAAGCGTCTGGGACGTACGTCGAGAAGACCGTCAACCCGAAAGAATTGAAACTTGCACCGCTCGCCAAGTCGAACGGGATCATCCTCGAGAACGGCGGGGCTCGCCTCATCGACATCGGTGACGACGTCGTCGCCCTCGAGTTCACGTCACCAAACAACGCGATCGGGGTCGACATCATGCAGATGATCGAGCAATCGATCGACCTCGTCGAGCAAGACTTCAAAGGACTCGTCCTCGCCAACGATGGTAAAAACTTCTGCGTCGGCGCCAACCTCGCGATGATGCTCATGGAAGCGGAAGACGAGAACTGGTATGAGCTCGACTGGATCATCAACAAGTTCCAACAAGTCGTTCAAAAAATCCGTTACGCAGGTCGCCCGGTCGTCGTCGCACCTTACGGCATGACACTCGGAGGCGGCACGGAGATCAGTTTGCCGGCAGCACGCATGCAAGCAGCGCTTGAGACGTACATGGGACTCGTCGAAGTCGGTGTCGGTCTCATCCCTGGCGGCGGCGGCAACGTCAACACGTACCGTCGTCTACTTGAACAGACGCCAAAATCGATGCAAAACATCGAGAAGGCGGCACAGCAGACGTTCGAGAACATCGCGATGGCGAAAGTATCGAAATCGGCGTATGACGCGAAAACGCTCGGCTATCATCGTCCGGTCGACGGCATCTCGATGAACCGTGACCACTTGACGTTCGACGCGAAACAAACCGTGCTTGGACTTGCGGACGGATACGTCGCGCCGATGCGCGAGAAGTTGCCGGTCGTCGGTCGAACCGGGAAAGCGACGCTCGAACTCGCAGCGTACGAGATGTTCTACGGTGGTTATATTTCAGAGCACGACTTGAAGATCGCCAAAAAACTTGCCCATGTCATCAGCGGCGGCGATTTGGCATACGGCACGATGGTCGACGAGCAATACTTCCTCGACATCGAGCGTGAGGCGTTCTTGAGCCTCATCGGAGAACCGAAATCGCAGCAACGGATGCAACATATGCTCGTCAAAGGCAAACCACTTCGGAACTGACAAAAGGGGGACTTAACAGATGAGAGAAGCAGTCATCGTGGCCGGTGCACGAACACCGGTCGGAAAAGCAAAACGCGGGTCGTTCCGAAACGTTCGTTCGGACGAGCTCGCAGGTCACGCCATCAAAGCGACGCTCGAGCGGTCGGGATACACGGGACCGATTGACGACGTCATCATGGGATGCGCCATGCCGGAAGCGGAGCAAGGGATGAACATCGCCCGTTATGCGGCCGTACGCGGTGGACTATCACACGAAGTACCAGCCGTCACGATCAACCGTTACTGCTCGTCAGGCCTTCAAGCGATCGCGGACGCGGCAGCGAAGATCATGATCGGCCAAGCGACGGCAATCATTGCCGGCGGAATGGAATCGATGAGTCTCGTCCCGATGGGTGGACACGTCATCCGTCCGAACCCGACGATCATGGAGACGGCGCCTGAGTATTACATGAGCATGGGACACACGGCTGAGCGCGTAGCGGCCGAGTATAACATCTCACGAGTTGACCAGGACCTGTTCGCCATCGACAGCCATCAAAAAGCGGCGGCTGCGATCGCGGGCGGCAAGTTCGAAGAAGAGATCGTGCCGGTGACGGTCATCGAGCACGTCCTCGGTGAAGACGGGAAAGTCGCGGAACGTGAATTCGTCGTCAAGCACGACGAAGGCGTCCGGGCCAACTCGACGGTCGAAGCACTCGGCAAGCTGCGTCCAGCTTTCAAAATCAAAGGGTCGGTCACAGCCGGTAACGCGTCACAAGTATCAGACGGCGCCGCGGCCGTGCTCGTCATGGAGCGGGAAGAGGCGGAACGCCAAGGCTTGAAGCCAATGGCGAAGTTCCTCTCGTTCGCAGTCGGCGGGGTCCGCCCGGAAGTGATGGGGATCGGACCGGTCGTCGCCATCCCGAAAGCGTTAGAGATGGCTGGCGTGAAGCTTGAAGAAGTCGGATTGTTCGAGTTGAACGAGGCGTTCGCGAGCCAATCACTCGGCGTCATCCGTGAACTGGGCATCGACCCGTCCAAAGTGAACGTCAACGGCGGCGCGATCGCCCTCGGCCATCCACTCGGTTGTACGGGCGCGAAACTAGCGGTATCGATTCTGCATGAAATGAAACGACGCAATGAGAAATATGGGGTTGTCACGATGTGCATCGGTGGCGGAATGGGCGCTGCTGGCGTCTTCGAATTACTATAAGGGGGAAATGACTATGGAACGTACAGAACACGAATTGATTAAAGGCGGTAGCTTTGTCATCGACGCACTCGACGCGGATCGTCTCTTCACACCGGAAGACTTTTCAGACGAGCATAAGATGATCGGGGACACGACGTCGAGTTTCGTCGACGACCGTGTCATGCCGGTACTTGGACGCATCGAAAAACATGAGTTCGATCTCTCGGTCGAACTGTTGAAAGAAGCGGGCGAACTCGGTCTGCTCGGTGCCGATGTGCCTGAAGAGTACGGCGGTTATCAGCTCGACAAGATCTCGTCATCGATCATCACGGAACGGTTCGCCAAAGCCCGTTCGTTCGCCCTCAGTTATGGCGCTCACGTCGGGATCGGGACGCTTCCGATCGTCTTCTTCGGAACAGAAGAGCAAAAGCATAAGTACTTGCCGAAGCTCGCGACGGGAGAATGGATCGCGGCGTACGCGCTCACAGAGCCAGGCTCAGGGTCGGACGCGCTCGGTGCGAAGTCGACGGCCGTCTTGAACGAGGCCGGGACGCACTACGTCTTGAACGGTGAGAAACAATGGATCACGAACGCAGGCTTCGCCAACGTGTTCGTCGTCTACGCGAAAATTGACGGCGACAAGTTCAGCGCCTTCATCGTCGAACGCGACTACAACGGCGTCTCGACAGGTGCCGAAGAACAGAAGATGGGCATTAAAGGCTCGTCGACGCGGACGCTCATTTTACAAGACGTCGAAGTCCCGGTCGATAACCTGTTAGGTGAAGTCGGTAAAGGGCACGTCATCGCCTTCAACATCTTGAACGTCGGTCGTTACAAACTCGCGGTCGGAGCGGTTGGTTCATCGAAACGTGCATTCGATCTCTCGGTCCAATACGCGAACGAGCGTAAGCAGTTCAAGACGCCGATCAGCCAGTTCCCGCTCATCCAAGAAAAATTAGCGACGATGGCGGCGAACATTTACGCGATGGAGAGCTCGGTCTACCGCACAGGCGGCTTGTTCCAAGACAGCCTCGATGCGCTTGGTGACGAGAACATGCGCGACGGCTCGAAAGTCGCCCAATCGATCGCGGAGTATGCGATCGAATGCTCGCTCAACAAAGTGTTCGCGTCTGAGACGTTCGACTACGTCGTCGACGAAGCCGTTCAAATTCACGGCGGCTACGGCTTCATGACCGAGTACGAGGTCGAAAACTTGTACCGTGACTCACGGATCAACCGGATCTTCGAAGGAACGAACGAGATCAACCGCTTGATCGTCCCGGGCACGCTCCTCAAGAAAGCGATGAAAGGCGACTTGCCGCTCCTCGCCGAAGCACAGAAGCTCCAAAAAGAGCTCATGAGCTACATGCCGCAAGAGCTCGACGGTTCACCGCTCGCGCGCGAGAAGATGCTTCTATCGAACATGAAGAAGATCAACTTGATGATCGCCGGGACAGCCGTCCAGAAATATCAGCAAGACCTCCAAAACGAGCAAGAGATCCTCGCCAAGCTCGCCGACATCATCAGCGCCATCTATGCGCTTGAAGCGGCGATCGCGCGGACGGATAAAGCAATTGCCCGGACTGGCCTCGATAAGAACAACCAGAAAGTCCGTTACACGGAAATCTTCGCCGAGCAAGTGTTTAAGCAAGTCGATCTCATGGCGAAAGAAGTGTTGTATGCGGCAACGTCAGGCGACGAGCAACGGATGTTGCTCTCGGCGATGAAGAAGTTCAGCCGTTATCAGCCGATCAACGTCATCGGCACGAAGCGCGAAGTCGCAGCGAGTCTCATCAAAGCGAACAAGTTCATCGTGTAATCAAATTTTTCGAACAGGGAGGGGTGGCCGGACGCGGTCAGCCCTTTCTTTTTCGCTTGATCAGAACGTACAATGAGGAAAAGGAGGAATGTTCATGAGACGTGATCAGCTGTTGGAACGGATGAAAAGGATTGGGGAATCGGTCGCGACAAAAGAAGGGGCGCTCATGCTGCTCGCCCTCGGTTCGATTGGCCTCGAGACCGAGCGGCTCGACGATTACTCCGACCTCGATTTCTTTTTGATCGTCGAAGACGGACGAAAAACCCGCTTCATCGACAACTTGGACTGGCTCGAGGTTGAACCGATCGCTTACCAATTCCAAAACACGAAAGACGGCCACAAGATCATGTATACGGACGGCATTTACGGGGAGTTCGCCGTGTTCGAACTGTTCGAGATGCCGCACATCGCCTACACTCCGGGACGGATCGTTTGGAAGCGGGATGAGGCGCTCGAATCGTTTGCGACGCCTAAGCTCGTCACGGACGTCCCAGGCGCCGCGTACTGCTACGAAGAGGCGCTGACGAACCTGTACGTCGGTCTGCTCCGTGAACGACGCGGAGAGAAGCTCGCCGGCTTCGAACTCATCCAAGTCGCGGCCGTCAACAACGTGTTGAAAGCACATGGAGAGACGGTCGACCCGTTCAATCCGACGCGCCGGGTCGAGATACGGCACCCGGAGCTCGTCGCCGGGCTCAGCGAATGGCTTCCAGGTTACGGCAAGTCGGTCGAAGCGGCCGCAGCGATGCTGAGCTATATCGAAGCGCGTCACCCGGTCAACGCGACGCTGAAGCGAGAAATCGCACGCTTGCTCGAAGCGTGATTTGCGGGAATGGAGTATGCTACAGTAAAACAAGAGGTGATAAATATGGTGACACTATATGGCTATCCGCCATGCAGTACGTGTAAGAAGGCAGAGAAATGGTTGAAGGAGAACGACGTCGCGTATACATACGTTCATATCGTCGAGGCGACACCGTCAAAAGATGAACTCGCGTCGATCTGGCAACAGTCAGGGCTGCCGCTCAAAAAGTTTTTCAATACGAGCGGGCAAGTGTACCGCAACGAAGGCATTAAAGATAAGCTCCCGAATTTGTCAGAAGACGAACAAATCGAGCTTTTAGTCAGCAATGGTATGCTTTTAAAGCGTCCGATCGTCACTGATGGTCAAAAATCGACGGTCGGTTTTTCAGAAAAGTCATTTACAGACGTTTGGGGCTAAGTGCTATAATACACATGTGAGTCTAATTTATTTGAGGGGGAAGTCATGATGAGCAAAGTACCTGCAAATCTACGTTATTCAAAAGAACACGAATGGGTTGAAGTGAACGGAAGCGTTGCCCGCATCGGGATCACGGATTTCGCACAAAGCGAACTAGGGGACATCGTGTTTGTGGAACTTCCTGAAGTCGGCGGCACGATTTTGCTCGACGAGCCGTTCGGTTCGGTCGAATCGGTCAAGACGGTGTCTGAACTGTACGCACCGATCTCTGGCAAAATCACGGCGGTAAACGAATCACTCGCGGATTCGCCGGAACTCGTCAACGAAGCACCGTTCGAAGGCGCATGGATGATCGAAGTCGAGTTAAACGATTCAACGGACGTCGACAAACTCATGTCGGCCGAAGAATATGAAACGATGATTCAAGGCTAACAAAAATCCCGGTTTCTCTTTATGAGAACCCGGGATTTTTTGATTTAGTCGAAGTCGAGGCGGTAATGTTCAGGCTGGATGAGTGATGTCCGGTTGAACAGGCGGTAGAAGACAATCCCGAGCGTCACCGGAATGAGGCCGAACAAGACGATGACGAGCATGACGTTCCATAGGGCGAAGCCGCCTGGCATCAAGTGCAGGGCGTTGACAGGTCCGATGAGCCCGGAGACGCCGAAACCGGCGCTGATCGGTGTCCCCTCGATACGGAGGATACCGGCTAGCGCCCCGAGAATGGCCGCGTTCGCGAGCACAGGCAGCATCATGATCGGACGACGGACGAAGTTCGCCATTTGAATTTTTGGTGAGCCGAGAAAGTGGGCGATCGATGTCCCGGTGGCATTCATCTGCCACCCGGCGATGGCGAGACCGAAGCCGGCCGCGACGACACCGAGGTTGGCGGCCCCGGCGGCAACACCGGACAGGCTGATCGCCGTCGCGATCCCGACCGTCGAGATCGGAGAGACGATGATGAGCGAGAACGCCATCGCGATCAACATGCCCATCATAATCGGCTGGAGTTCAGTCATCGTCATGATGATGGTGCCGATGTACGTCGTGATCTGGGAGATGTACGTGAGTAAGAACATGCCGATCCCGCCGGCGATGACGATGACCGTCATCGGTAAGACGAGCACGGTGTACGTCTTTAATCGTGGTGACAACTGCATGACCATATATGTCGCAAGTGCGGCCGTCACGCCGGCCGTGATGACGTCACCGATTCCGGCCATGAGGAACGCACCTTCCTCGATGCGGATGGCGCCGCTCCCGACCTGGGTCGCAATGCCGATCGTGCCGGCCTCGAGCGCAGAACGTCCGAACTGCATGGCGACGGCTACACCGATGATGACGGGTAAGAGGCGCATCGCGATCGTCGTCGCATCTAAGATGAACTGTAGCGACGGAAAATAAGGAAGGATTGCTTTCGTGAGCTCGCCGAGGAGCGCGCTCGGGATGAGGGCGATTAAAATGGCGAGGCTGAGTCCGTTCAATACGTTCATCAAAAATTGTTTGCCTGTCAGTTTCGTTTGTTCCGTCATGGGTGGATTCACCTGTCCTTTTCTACGTGTTTGCTGTTATGTACGAAAGCGATAAAGTTAATGACCATACTATGCCTCTTTTGGGCGAGCGTCAACAAGAAATGTTGAACTATTCAGATTTTTCCAGTTGAGCACAACTTTTGAACAGATCGACTCACATTCATATACTTATAGAAGAGGTGAGAGAAAATGATTTCAGACGGATTGTTATATATATACGCCCCGATGTGTGGAACATGCGCTGTGGCCGAGCGGATGCTCGCGGTCGTCGAAGCGGTCGACCCGACACTCGCGATCGACAAGCAGGACGCCAACTTTATCCCGCAAGAGTTAGAAGCGTATCAAGTGATGAGCGTACCGGCGCTGTTAAAGCTTAAAGACGGCCAAGTCGAAGACCGATTATATGCGTTTCAAAACGTGCAGCACGTCCTATCTTTCGTTAAATGAGATAGGATGATTAGAATAATCAGAAAATTTTAAATAATCAGTTGACACAGAAAGTTCACGAATGGTATATTCATTACAACATCTTACTTGAACACAATATAGGACGAGATTTTCCAGCCATCAAGACGTTTTAGAACAGCCGGTGCATCACTTTACGCGACTTTTAGGTGGACCTTCCCTTAGATTGTCCCCCAAAAAAATCAAGCGCAGGGACACCGACCGCGTAACCGCACGGTACGTTCTAAGGCCGAGTGATGGATGGCTTGAATCCCCCATATAAGGATGAACACTCTGATCGGGCAAAAGAGTTTCATCTATGGGTTGTCCTTCCGTGACTCAAGGTGCTACGTTCTGTGTCATCCTCGGATGGCACCTTTTTTTGATTTTTCGCACAAAATAGTTTGACATGAAAATAATGTGTCGCTATTATAAAGCTAATCGAATAAACAACACTCTTATCAAGAGAGGCTGAGGGACTGGCCCTATGACGCCCAGCAACCGCGGAGCAATCCGAAATGGTGCTAATTCCAGCAAGGTGAGAACCTTGGAAGATGAGAGCAATCGTTGTCCGTACCGATAAAGTACGCACGTTTGCTCAAACGTGTGTACTTTTTTTGTTGTCAGGAGGGAAAGGTATTGATTCAATTACGTAACGTGGCCAAATGGTTCGACACGAAGAACGGTCGGGTCCAGGCGGTCGATGATGTGTCGCTCACAATCGAGAGCGGCGAAATTTTTGGAATAATCGGATATTCAGGGGCGGGGAAGTCGACGCTCATCCGTCTGCTCAACCGACTCGAGGCACCGTCAAGCGGTGAAATCGTCGTCGCCGGGAGCGAGCTGACGAAGCTCACTCCGAAAGAACTGCGCGGGGTGCGCAAAAACGTCTCGATGGTGTTCCAACACTTCAACTTGTTATGGTCGCGCACGGTCGCTGAGAACATCAGCTTCCCGCTCGAACTGATCGGGGTACCGGCCAGTGAACGTAAACGCCGCGTCCAAGAGCTCGTCGATCTCGTCGGTCTCGCCGGACGTGAAGACAGCTATCCGTCACAACTATCGGGCGGTCAAAAACAGCGAGTCGGGATTGCCCGCGCGCTCGCTACAAATCCAGACGTGCTCCTCTGCGATGAAGCGACGAGCGCACTCGACCCGAAGACGACCGATTCGATCCTCGAACTGCTCGTCAGCATCAATAAGAAACTCGGACTGACGATCGTCCTCATCACCCATGAGATGCACGTCATCCAAAAAATCTGTCATCGCGTCGCCGTCATGGAGGCAGGGAAGGTCGTCGAGACCGGCCAAGTCGCGGACGTGTTCCAACATCCGGAACAGCCGATCACGAAAGAGTTCGTCAAACAGATCGGTGCCGTCGACGACATGTCGCTCACGTTCGAGCATTTGAAAGCACGTTATCCGAGCGGCCAAATCGTCAAGCTCAAATTCTTGAACGAGACGGCCGAACAGCCGATTTTATCGGAAGTGTTGAAACAGCACGACATCGGCTTCAACATCATCGGCGGTAACGTGACGCAGTCGCAAGTCGGTGCGCTCGGGACGCTATTCATCCAATTGATCGGAGAGCCGGCTGAAGTCGAGCGGGCGATCGCCTCAATCCGGTCGCAGGCAGTGGAAGTGGAGGTAGAAAACGATGTTTCCTAATGTAGACTGGCAAGTCATGTTCGAACAGACGTGGGAGACGCTCTATATGACGCTCGTCGCGGGAGCCGCGACATTCGTCATCGGTCTCGCCCTCGGCATGCTCTTATATGTCACGAACGAACCGCTTATGACGAAGAATCGTCCGATTTACACGATCATCAGCGCGGTCGTCAACGTGTTCCGCTCGATCCCGTTCATCATTTTGATCATCTTGCTCATCCCGTTCACACTCCTCATCGTCGGGACGATGCTCGGCTCGACGGCGGCGCTCCCGGCGCTCATCATCGGGGCGGCCCCGTTCTATGCGCGCATGGTCGAGCTCGCGCTTCGTGAAGTCGACCGCGGCGTCATCGAGGCGGCCGAGTCGATGGGCGCGACGAAATGGCAGATCGTCTATAAAGTGTTGTTCCCAGAAGCACTCCCGGCCATCGTGTCAGGCATCACGGTGACGATTGTCGCCATCGTCGGTTACACGGCCATGGCCGGAGTCGTCGGGGGCGGTGGCCTCGGGAACTTGGCGTTCCTCGAAGGGTTCCAGCGTTCACAAAGCGACGTCACGTTCGTCGCGACCGTATTGATCTTAGTCATCGTCTTCGTCGTTCAGTTCATCGGCGATCGACTCGTCTCAAAAATCGACAAGCGTTCCGCTTGATCAAATAGAAAATTTGGAGGGTATCATAATGAAATCATGGAAAACAGTACTCGGATTGACAGCAGCATCAGCACTCACAATTCTCGCGGCATGTGGCGGCGGGGACTCAGAATCAGGCTCGGGCGACGATAAGACGCTCATCATCGGCGCGTCGAACGTACCACACGCCGAGATTTTAGAGCACGTCCAAGACGAATATGAAGAAAAAGGCTACACGCTCGAAATCAAGAAGTTCCAAGACTACGTGCTCCCGAACAAGACGCTCGCAGCTGGTGAACTCGACGCGAACTACTTCCAACACGAGCCGTACCTCGAGTCACAAATGGCTGAGAACAAAGACTATAAATTCGCTTCAGCCGGCGGCGTCCACATCGAGCCGATCGGTGTCTACTCACAAGACTACAAATCACTCGATGAGCTTCCGGACGGCGCTGAAATCATCATGAGCTCGTCGGTCGCTGACCACGGACGAATCTTGACGATGCTTCAAACAGAAGGCTTGCTCACGCTCGCTGACGGCAAGACGACAGACGCGACAGTCGCTGACATCGTCGACAACCCGAAAAACTTGAAGTTCAAGACGGACGTCGAAGCGGCACTTCTCCCGCAAGCGTTCAACAACGGTGAAGGCGATGCCGTCCTCATCAACACGAACTACGCGATTGATGCCGGCCTCAACCCGCTCGAAGACGCAATTGCTCTTGAAGGCGAAGACTCACCGTACGTCAACTTGATCGTCACGCGTGAAGGCGACGAGGACGATGAGCGCGTCAAGGCACTCCTTGAAGTATTGACATCAGAAGAGACACAACAGTGGATCTTGGATGAGTACAAAGGTGCGGTCGTACCGGTTAAATAATGATTGATTTTAGGCTTGGGACATCCCGGGCCTTTTTTGTTTGCAGTGGTTTTGCTTCAATAATAAAAGTAAACTATTTATATGTAGAAAAAGGGGGGATCCGGGTGAGCATACGACAGATTCATCCGCTGACGCTAGGCGTCTTGTTCGGTACATTTTTTGCACGGCTGTCGACGTTTTTTGTCATGCCGTTTTTTGCGATTTATCTCGCGACGCTCGGTTTCTCGGCGAGCGTGATCGGGACGGTGTTCGCGACGTCGGCATTATCCGGTCTATTTATGAGCTTTTTCGGGGGGACGCTGTCTGACCGCTACGGGCGCAAGCAGCTGATGTTGATCGGTATCGGCTTGAACGCTTTGACGTTCACCGGCTTCGCGCTCGCGACCGAGTTGATTTGGTTTTACATATTTTCGGTATTGATGGGCGTTTCACGTTCATTCCTTGAACCGGCGTCTCGGGCCTTGATCAGCGACACGACGCAACCTGACCAGCGTGTCATCGTCTATAACGTGCGCTACTTCATGATCAACATCGCTGCGGCGATCGGACCGCTCCTTGCGGTCGTCTTATCACTTACGGGAGCGAAGAGCGCGTTCTTCGTCGTGACCGCCGTCTATGTCCTTTACGGCCTCGTCATCTCGACGTTGTTCCGGAAATATCCGTTTGAAGAAGGGGACGGCGTCAAAGTCCGGCCGCGCCTGACGGAGACGTTCCGTGTGTTAAAAGAAGACAAGACGTTCCGCTTCGTCATCATCGGCATGATCTTCGCCATCATCGGCTACAGTCAATTCAATTCGACGTTGCCGCAGTTCATCGCGTTTCACGACGGATTCAGTGACGGGTCGCGCCTGTTCGCTTATCTGTTGACGGTCAACGCGATCACCGTGCTCATCGTGCAGTATCCGATCATGCGGTTCGGCATTCGCGTCTCGCCGATCAAGTCGCTGTTCTTTGGGATCGCGACGCTCTCGATTGGGCTGTTATTGATCGGCTTCGCTGCCGAGGTGTGGGTATTGTTCGTCGCGATGGTCATCTTCACGGTCGGGGAAGTGCTCATGTTCACGATGACGGACGTGTTGACGGACGAGTTGGCACCGGAACATTTGCGTGGCACGTATTTCGGGGCGATGGGGTTGACGGCACTCGGTCAATCGATCGGGCCGGTCATCGGCGGACTGCTGCTCGACGGCTTCGACAACGCGTCGCTCCCTGTATTTGGGAGCCTAGCCGTTCTGACCGCGTGTGGCGCCTTTTTCTTCACCGGCGCGCTACGGGAAAAACAAGCGAATTCGGCTCAAGTCGAGGAAAATGTTGGATAATATCTTGATTTCCCGATGTTCTCATTCTCAACATTTATGTTCTATTGAGAATGAAATATAAGGTGAGTCGCTTGAAATAAAAAATTGCCTAGATTAAGATTAGAATATATCTAATCTACGCCACAAATGGCGAGAAAACGGAAGGGGTATCCGAATGTCTAACGTACCACACATGAAAATTGATGACCTCCGCGTCTCAATCGAAGGAAAAGAGATCGTCAAAGGTCTTAATCTTGAAATTAAAGGTGGCGAAATTCACGCCATCATGGGTCCTAACGGGACTGGTAAATCAACACTCGCATCTGCCCTCATGGGTCATCCATTGTACGAAGTGACAGGAGGAAGCGTCGACTTGAACGGAGAAGACGTCCTCGAGATGGAAGTGAACGAACGCGCGCAAGCAGGCATGTTCCTCGCGATGCAATATCCGGCTGAAATCAGCGGTGTCACGAACGCCGACTTCTTGCGTTCAGCGATCAACTCGCGCCGTGAAGAAGGCGAAGAGATCTCACTTATGAAATTCATCCGCGAACTCGATTCGAAGATGGGCGTTCTTGAGATCCCTTCAGAAATGGCACACCGCTATTTGAACGAAGGCTTCTCGGGCGGAGAGAAAAAACGTAACGAGATCCTTCAAATGATGATGATCAAACCGAACATCGCGATTCTTGACGAGATCGATTCAGGTCTTGATATCGATGCGCTCAAAGTCGTCGCCAAAGGCGTCAACGAAATGCGCACTGAAGAGTTCGGTTGCTTGATCATCACGCACTATCAGCGTCTCCTCAACTATATCGAGCCAGACTTCGTCCACATCATGATCGACGGGAAAATCGTCATGTCGGGTGGCAAAGAGCTCGCACAACGACTCGAAGCAGAAGGTTACGACTGGGTGAAGCAAGATCTTGGGATGACAGTAGACACAGAAGCGTAAGGGGGCTGTACGATGACCGTACAATTTGAATTAGATGCACAAGCAGTAGCGGCACGTGCAGAGGCGCTCGGTGGACCAGCATGGATGGTCAACCGACGTAAAGAAGCAGCAGAACTTGCGCCGACTCTCGCCTTGCCTAAAGTTGAAAAGATCAAGATTGATAAATGGGATTTCACAAGCGGAGACGTCGAACTCGCGAAGCTTGACGGGTTGACGCCTGAAATCGAAGCATTGCTCGGAGACCACCGGACAAACGTGCTCGTTGAACGCAACGGTCATGTCGTCTATAACGAACTTACGATGCCGGAAGGCGTCTTGTTCATGGGAATCCAACAAGCGATGGAACAACATCCGGACCTCGTCGAGAAATACTTCATGACAGAAGGCGTTCGTGTTGACGAAGATCGCTTGTCGGCCTTGAACGCAGCGCTCACGAACGGTGGGGCTTTCTTGTACGTCCCGAAAAACATGCAATTGAAAGACCCGCTCCAAGCCATCTTCACGATGGAACAAGCGAATGGTTCGTTGTACCATCACACGATCGTCGTCGCCGACGAAGGCAGTGAAGTGACGTATGTCGAAAGTTTCTTGTCGAACACGAATGAGCCGCACACGGTCAACGCCGTGACGGAAGTGTTCGTCGGAGCGAACGCGAAAGTCGTATTCGGTGGGGTCGACCAGCTCGCTGAGTCAGCACTCACGTTCATGAACCGCCGCGGTGTCGTCTACGAGAACGCTCATCTTGATTGGGCACTCGGACATATGAACGACGGCAACTCGCTCGTCGAGACGAAGACGCATCTCGTCGGAGACAACACGTACTCGAACACGAAAGCGGTCACGATCGGTCGTGGCGCACAGAAACAAAACTTCAACATCCGGACCGACCACTTTGGGAAGTCGTCGGAAGGATTCATCTTGATCCACGGTGTTCAAAAAGACTCGGCAACGGCGATCTTCAGCGGGACATCGATGATTCATCACGGTGCCTCGAAGTCGAACGGTGTCCAAACGGAACGCGTCCTCATGTTGTCTGAAAAAGCACGGGGCGACGCCAACCCGATCCTCCTCATCGATGAGGATGACGTTATGGCCGGCCATGCCGCTTCAGTCGGACGCGTCGACGACATTCAGTTGTACTACTTGATGAGCCGCGGTCTGTCGCGTAAAGAAGCTGAACGTTTAATCATTCACGGATTCTTGAACCCGGTCGTCGAGCAACTCGCGATCGAGTCGGTCAAAGACCGTCTCCGTGAAGTCATCGAAGGGAAAGTGCGTTAAGATGATTGATGCCTCGATTCGTAAACAGTTCCCGATTTTAGATCAGGAAATCAACGGCCATCCGCTCGTCTATCTCGACAGTGCGGCGAGCTCCCAAAAACCGCTTGCTGTCATCGAGGCGATCGAGGATTACTATCGCCGTATCCATTCGAACGTGCACCGTGGCGTCCATACGCTCGGCACGCACGCGACGGATGCGTATGAAGGGGCACGGGAGCGTGTCCGTTCATTCATCAACGCCTCAGTACCGGAAGAGATCATCTTCACGCGGGGGACGACGACGGCGATTAACCTTGTCGCTTCAAGTTACGGGGACGCCAACGTCAGCGCGGGAGATGAGATCGTTCTCACACCGATGGAGCACCACGCGAACTTGATTCCGTGGCAACAGCTCGCCAAGCGCACAGGTGCGAAACTCCGTTACGTCGAAATGACGCCAGACGGCCGGATCACGCTCGACGCGGTAAGGGAAGTGTTGTCGGACCGGACGAAGATCGTCGCCATGAGCCACGTCTCGAACGTGCTCGGCACGATCAACCCGATCGCGGAAGTGGCGAAACTCGCCCACGAAAAAGGCGCGGTCATGGTCGTCGATGCGGCGCAGAGCGTACCGCACCGGAAGCTTGACGTCCAAGCGCTCGATTGTGACTTCCTTGCCTTCTCCGGCCATAAGATGCTCGGTCCGACCGGGATCGGTGTCTTGTACGGGAAGAAACAGCTGCTTAAAAACATGGAGCCGGTCGAGTTCGGCGGCGAGATGATCGATTACGTCGACTTGTATGAGTCGACGTGGAAAGACATCCCGTACCGCTTTGAAGCGGGAACACCGATCATCGCCGGTGCCGTCGGTTTGGCTGCCGCCATCGACTTTTTAGAAGACCTTGGTCTCGAGAATGTCGAGGCACACGAACGGGCGCTCGTGACGTACGCCATCGAACAGATGCGTACGATCGAAGGGATCGAAATCTTCGGTCCTGAGGAGCGCGTTGGGCTCGTCACGTTCAACTTGAACGACGTCCACGCCCACGACCTTGCGACCGTCTTAGATATGCAAGGGGTCGCGGTACGGGCCGGTCATCACTGTGCCCAGCCGCTCATGCGCCTCCTGAAGCAATCATCGACTGCCCGAGCGAGCTTCTACTTGTATAACACACGAGATGAAGTCGATCGCTTCATCGAAGGGTTACGTCAAACGAAGGAGTATTTCAATTATGAGTTTTAACAACCTCGACATGTTGTACCGACAAGTCATCATGGATCATTATAAAAACCCAAGAAACCGTGGCGTCATCGAAGATGGCGTGACGATCGATTTGAACAACCCGACGTGCGGGGATTCACTCCGACTCCAACTTCAAGTCGAAGACGGAATCGTGAAAGATGCCAAGTTCGAAGGGGAAGGCTGTTCAATCAGTCTCGCCTCGGCATCGATGATGACCCAAATCGTAAAAGGCAAGTCTGTAGACGAAGCGCTCCAACTGGCCAACATCTTTTCACAGATGGTCCAAGGGAAAGACTACGATACAGACACGTTCGACCTAGGCGACATCGAAGCGTTGTCTGGTGTCTCAAAGTTTCCGGCTCGCATCAAGTGCGCCACGCTCGCGTGGAAAGCACTTGAAAAGGGAGTCGACGAGGAAGCGTAAGTAGAAGGAGGAGACCGATATGGCGAAAAATATGCCAGACGTTGGCGATTATAAATATGGCTTCCATGATCGAGACATCTCGATTTTCCGTTCAGGCCGCGGCTTGACGAAAGAAATCGTTGAAACGATCTCGAACATGAAAGAAGAACCGGCATGGATGCTCGAGTTCCGTTTAAAATCACTCGAACAGTTCCGGAAGATGCCGATGCCGACATGGGGCGGCGATCTCACGTCACTTGATTTTGATGAGATCACGTACTACGTCAAACCGTCTGAGAAGACGGAGCACTCGTGGGACGAGGTTCCTGAAGAAATCAAACGGACGTTTGATAAGCTGGGAATCCCCGAAGCGGAACAAAAATACTTGGCAGGTGTCTCGGCTCAGTACGAGTCAGAGGTCGTCTACCATAGTATGCAAGAAGACTTCGAAGAAAGAGGTGTCATCTTCAAAGATACGGACACTGCTTTGAAAGAAAACGAAGACTTGTTCCGTGAGTATTTCGGGAAATTGATCCCGCCGACGGACAACAAGTTCTCGGCACTCAACTCGGCCGTCTGGTCAGGTGGCTCGTTCATCTATGTGCCAAAAGGCGTGAAACTCGAGCAACCGCTCCAAGCCTACTTCCGGATCAACTCGGAAAACATGGGTCAATTCGAGCGGACGCTCATCATCGTCGACGAGGGCGCTTCGGTCCATTACGTCGAAGGATGTACGGCACCGGTCTACACGACGAACTCGCTTCACTCTGCTGTCGTCGAGATCTTCGTCAACAAAGACGCATATTGCCGCTATACGACGATCCAAAACTGGGCGAATAACGTCTATAACTTGGTCACGAAGCGTGCCGTCTGTGAAGCCGGCGCGTCGATGGAGTGGATCGATGGCAACATCGGATCGAAACTCACGATGAAGTACCCAGCCGTCATCTTAAAAGGTGAAGGCTCACGTGGAATGACGCTCTCGATCGCACTCGGCGGTAAAGGGCAGCACCAAGACGCTGGGGCGAAGATGATTCACCTCGCGCCGAACACGTCGTCGTCGATCGTCTCGAAGTCGATCTCGAAACAAGGCGGAAAAGTCTCGTATCGCGGAATCGTCCACTTCGGCCGTAAGGCGAAAGGTGCCCGTTCGAACATCGAATGTGACACGCTCATCATGGACAACGAGTCGACGTCGGACACGATCCCGTACAACGAGATCTTGAACGACCAAGTCTCGCTCGAGCACGAAGCGAAAGTCTCGAAAGTGTCAGAAGAGCAACTCTTCTACCTCATGAGCCGTGGGATCTCGGAAGAAGAAGCGACCGAGATGATCGTCATGGGCTTCATCGAGCCGTTCACGAAAGAATTGCCAATGGAATACGCCGTCGAAATGAACCGTCTCATCAAGTTTGAGATGGAAGGATCGATCGGATAATCCTGAATATGTAGATAAAGACGGTTGACATGAAATCATGTCAACCGTCTTTTTTGGATTGAACCCCTCTCGTTTCATAGGAGCTATTTCGACCTGAACTAGGGAATAAAGTAGTGAAACATATACTCGACCCGAGAGGAGAAGCGAACATGATGTTTTTGGTAACAGGCTATTTCAATGCTGAAAAAATGAATGAAAAGACGGACCATGAAATAGACCGAATCATGGCTACTTGTGAACCATACTTACATCAGTTTTATGCAAGTGAGCAGGTTGTATTAGATATTGGGCTTGAAGCGAGTATGAAAGAAGTCAAGCGTCATGCTGATCAGATCAAGATAACGGATGGACCAGTCTTGGGGTCAAAGGAAGTAGTAGGAAGTACTTTTTTGATTGAAGCGGCGGACATAGAGGACGCGGTCAGAATCGCTTCCATCCATCCGACGACCCAAGTGCCCGAAGCGGAATCGTTAGGCTGGAGGATTGAAATTCGGCCGGTTCACTATTATTGGGAAAGAGAGTGAACGGTCTCGTCAAGTTTGAGATGTAACAATTGATTTAATAGTCCACTACCTTGACCAGCGAGCTTAGTTTCGCTGGTTTTTTGTATAATGAAATGAGGAGGCGATGACGTGACAAATCGATTTTCACTAGAGAGCAGAGAACTTGAGACATTCATGGGTCAGATGGTCGTGATTTGTCCACGTTGTGGGGGACGAGCGGACGTTATGGAGAAGGCTAATGAGGTACGCTTGAGCTGTTTTCAGTGCGGTTATCTACAAATGAAGCAGAGCGGTACGAAATACATCGGCGGAGCTTTCGATGTACATTTCAGATTGCCGCTCTATCTGCAAACTGGTTGTTGTGGTCATGTCCTATGGGCTTATAATCAGGAGCACCTCGCGTATATGAGACAGTACGTGGAAGCGAGTGTTCGGACAAGCGACGGCGCGAACCGCAGTATTGAGAGTCGCTTGCCCAAGTGGATGAAGCAAAAGCACAACCGTGAAGATGTGTTGCGGGCAATCAAGCGCTTAGAACTCGCATGTGAGAAAGGATGAACAGCGATGGACCGACAAAAAGAGTTACAAGAAATAGAAGAGCGGCAATTGACATCGGTGATGAACAAGACAAAGTGGGGGGAACTGAGGAGAGCGGTAGCAAATACATTCCTATTTGAACCTCCTTATCAAACCAAATATGTATTAGAGGACACACCTGATCCTGAGTTTTTATCGAAGACGGCTTATGAATCAGGTGATTGGGATGATGGATTTCCTTATCCTACCTCTTCAATCGAATGGATTCGATTGCGACCAAAGGTGTTGGTCTATAAGGGAGCTATCGTCGAACCAGACGTATGTGATATGATCGATGAACTTATATCTATTTTAACGAAAGAACGAATCCCGTTCATACAGGACAATGAAATGATTCAAATTTTTGGCTATGTTCGAGATACGGGAATATTTGAACCGAAACTTGATGCATAGCGTAATTCTGTATTTATTTCGTATATACTGATTGTTTAGTTATTGTCGTGAAACAGCTAAGAGTCGGGTATGCTAAAAGAGAGACTGTTTTTAGGGAGGAATGATTGAATGGAAACAATTGATCCAAAAGACATTACCCGCATCGCTGTCGTCGGTGCCGGCTGGGTCGGCATCAGTTTTGCTTACCAATTATCGATGGCGGCACTTTGTGAAGAGCTCGTCTTGATCGACTCGAACCACGCGAAAGCGGAAGGGGAGGCGATGGACTTGAACCACGGCATCTCGTTCGCACCGAGCCCGGTCCGGATTTGGGCAGGGGATTACACGGATTGCCGTGACGCCGACATCGTCATCATCACGGCAGGCGCCGCCCAAAAGCTCGGGCAGACACAGATGGACCTCGCGGGGCAAAACGCTATCGTCGTCCGTGACGTGACAGAACAAATCATGGCGAGCGGCTTTGACGGGATCATCGTCGTTGCGACGAACCCGGTCAACGTGATGGCCCACGTCGCCTGGAAAGCGTCGGGCTTGCCGAAACACCGCGTCATCGGCTCAGGGACGGTGCTCGATACGGCACGTCTGCGTTTTAAGCTCGGCGAGTACTTCGACTTGTCGTCGCGCAACTGTCACGTCTATTATATGGGCGAACATGGTGCCGGTGGTTTCGTCGCCTGGGACAACGCCCGGATTTACGGGAAATCCATGAAGCAACTGCTCGCAGACAATGAATCATATCACCAAGAGGATTTAGACGCGATCTATCAAGAAGTGCGCGATGCCGCGAACCAAATCATCGGCTATAAGAGTGCGGCCTATTACGCGATCGGCCTCGGCTTGCTGCGCATCGTCCGGGCCATCGTCCGGAACGAGAACACGGTCGTGACGATCGGCGCCCACCTCGACGGGGAATACGGCGCCTCCGACCTCCATATCGGGGTACCTGCCTTGATCGACCGGAGCGGTATCAGTCAAATCATCGAGATCGACTTGACGGCTGAAGAGCAACAACAGTTCGACGCCTCGGTCGGACGGATTCGCCAAGCGATTGATAAGATCGAGACAAGTTCATAACAAAAACCCGGCTGCCAATGCAGCCGGGTTCGTTATTACGACGCCTTTTTCTCGGCGACGTCTTTCTTGTAATATTTTTCAGACGAGAAGAATTCAGTCGTCAGTCGTTTTACTTCACCGCTTAGCATCAGCACGGCGATCATGTTCGGGATGAGGATCATCGCGAGCATGAAGTCAAGGAAGTTCCAAATCATCTGGGCGCCACCGATCGAACCGATGACGATCGAGGCGATATAGACGACTTTCATCACTTTGCCGGCCGTTAAACCGAACAAGTACTCGGCTTGGCGTGAGCCATAAAAGATGATGACGATGATCGTCGACAAGACGAAGAAGATGAGTGAGATCGTCACGAGCAAGCTACCCGTATACCCGAAGTATTCACGGAAAGCGATTGTTGTGAGGGCGGCTGGGTCGCTCATCGCGCCTTCACGCGTCCAAACGCCAGACGACAAGACGACGAACGCGGTCGTGCTACAGATGATGAGCGTGTCGATGACGATCCCGATAACGGCCCAGAAACCTTGGCGGACCGGGTGGTCGGTCTGGGCGGCCGCGTGCGCGATCGGTGCCGTCCCGAGACCGGCCTCGTTCGAGTAGAGTCCGCGGGCGAAGCCCCAACGGATCGTCTCGGCGATGGCGGCTCCGGCAAATCCGCCGAGCGCGGCCATCGGTTGGAACGCGTACGAGAAGATAAGACCGAGAACGTCAGGGATTTGCGAGAAGTTCATCAAGACGATGATGAACCCGGCCCCGACGTACACGAGTGCCATCGCCGGGACGATGATCTCCGTCACTTTAGCGATCCGTTTCATGCCTCCGAAGACGACGAGCGCGACGAGGCCGGCGACGATGAAGCCGGTGACGAGCGTATCGCCGTTGAACGTCTCACGGACGGCCGAGCTGACGGCGTTGCCTTGGACCATGATGCTCGGGATGAGCTCGATCATGAGGGCGAACGCGAACCATGAGGCGAGCCATTTCCACTTCAGCCCTTTTGCCATGTAGTAGACTGGACCGCCGACAAATTCCCCGGCTTCATTTTTCTCGCGGTAACGCACGGCGAGGACACTTTCTGAGAACTTGATGGCCATCCCGACGACGGCGATGACCCACATCCAGAAGATGGCGCCCGGTCCCCCGAACATGATCGCGGCCGGGACACCGATGATGTTGGCGGCACCGATCGTCGACGATAACGCCGACGTCAACGCCTGGCGAGGACTGATGTCGCCTTCGCCTTTCGGTTTTTTAAAGACGCTTCCTAACGTTTGTTGAACTATGTAGAGCGGGTATCGGAATTGGAAGAATCCTAATTTGATGGTCAAGTAAAGACCTGATAACACGAGCAGGGAGATGATTGGGACTCCCCATAGCCAATTCGAAAACGACGTCACGATATTCACAATTTGTTCCACATCACCACTCCTAATCCAGTTATTTTATTTATATAGTGTTACCTAAGCAGCGTCTCGCTAAACCTGTTATTTCATATGAAGGAGGAGAATACGCATGAAACTGGCTAAACAATTGATCGTCTCAGGACGCGTCCAAGGGGTCGGCTTTCGCTATTTTTGTCAAGCGACCGCAATCGAATCGAATCTAAAGGGATGGGTCCGAAATTTGAGCGATGGTACGGTCGAGCTCCATGTCGAAGGGGACGAGGCCGACTATGCATCGTTCAAACGAGCGCTCTATGACGGCAATCGGTTCGTCGGCGTCGAACAGATCGAAGAAACGGATATCGCGGAAGCATCATACCGTAAATTCGATATCCGCTATTGACTATTTTTTTGAAAAGATGACATGAATTCGGTTGACAAGTAGGCTCCTGCTGTAAAAAGAGGGAGCTTTTTTTATATGGAAATCTACTTCTCAGAAAAATAAACATCTTTTTTAAAGATAGGGTGGTCAAAAAAAGGATAGTGTGTATAATGGAATAGACCAAGCGCTTTATTGTCAGAAAATTTAGTCATTTAGTCGGAATTTGTTCAATACGGAAGGTACTACAATGTATGTGGAGGTAGTTGTATGAAAAAATCAACATTATTCCCGTTAGCGTTTACGATTTTCGCATTATTCTTCGGAGCCGGGAACTTGCTGTTCCCACCGATGCTAGGAGCGTTGGCAGGTGAGAACCTGTTCCCAGCCCTAGTCGGATTCGTCATTACCGGCGTCGGACTTCCTTTACTCGCCTTGTTCGCAGTCGCGCGGGTCGGTGGAGGGTCTGATCAAATCGCAAGGTACATTCCGAAGCGTCTTGCTCTTCTTTTGACGGGATTAATGTACGTGGCAATCGGACCGTTCTTCGGGATTCCTCGGACGGCAGCGGTCACGTATGAGATGGGAGTCGTGCCGTTCCTCGGTGCGCCGTCAACGTTCACACTCGCCATCAGTTCAACTGTCTTTTTCGGCTTGACGTTCCTTTTGACGCTCCGCGCTCAAAAATTGATCGAGATCATCGGACGGATCATCACACCGATCCTCCTCGTCTTGCTCGCTGGTATCGGGATCACAAACCTTGTGGCTCCGCTCGGCTCACCGGCCGCGCCAGCAGCAGGGTATGAGACGTGGCTCGGGGCACTCGGTGAAGGCTTTAAACAAGGTTACTTGACGATGGACGTATTCGGGGCACTCGTCTTTGGTGCAATCGTTCTCGTCACGCTTAAAGCGAACGGGATGTCGGATCAAAAAGAAGCGTCATCGCTTCTCCGGACATCGGGATTGCTTGCCGTCACGTGTTTGATGCTCGTCTACATCTCGCTCGCATCGATCGGAGCGAACATGACGGGTGTCACGGGAACTACTGACGGAGCAAGCCTCCTTCAAACGTTTGCCGGTACATCGTTCGGTCAAGTCGGCATGCTCGCACTCGGGGCAGCGGTCTTCCTTGCTTGTTTGACGACAGCGGTCGGACTCATCACCGAGTTCTCACGGTTCATGAGTAACACGTTCGAGTCGCTCAAGTACTACCAAGTCGTCATCGGGACAACGTTATTCGGTTACTTGATCTCACTCGTCGGTCTCGGTACGTTGATTGAAATCGCGATACCGTTGCTCACGCTCTTGTATCCGGTCATGATCGCACTCGTGCTCGTTTCGGTCACGGAACGGATTCAACGTAACCCGCACGTCGCGATGAAGGCGACCGTTTACACGGCGCTCGTGTTCTCGTTGTTCGAGACGGCACAAGGCTTGGCTCCAACAGCCGTGACTGCATGGATCACGAACTTACCGATGGCTGAGATCGGGCTCGCCTGGGCAGTTCCTACGTTGATCGTTTATGTCGTCACACTGTTCTTACCGAAACAGCGGTCGAGCGGGTCACTCGCTGAGTCACGCATCTCATAATCACAACGACACCCATCCTCTGGTCCAGGATGGGTGTTTTGCTGTCTTATCGTTTGCTCATTCCATTCATCAACAAGTAAAATGAATAGATGAAAAGGAAGTGACGTGCGTTGACGACAAAACAAAAGAAACAATTGGCGATTCTCATGCTGAACATGTTCATCGCCGTAGCAGGATTCGGGATTATCATTCCAATCATTCCCGACTATTTAAAAATGATTGGCGAAGGCGGTACCGCCGCCGGACTGATGATTTCGGTCTTTGCCGGGGCGCAGTTGCTCATGTCACCGATCGCGGGGAAATGGGCGGACGTCTACGGTCGCCGACTGATGATCATTTCAGGGCTCATCGGGTTCACCATCTCGATGGCAGTCTTTTACTTATCCGACAATTTGACGGTCTTACTGATCTCGCGCGCCATCGGCGGAGTCGGGGCCGCATTGCTCATTCCAGCCATCTTTGCTTACGTGGCCGACATTACGACGCTCAAACAACGGGCGAAAGGAAATAGCTATATTTCCGCGGCAATGTCGCTCGGGATCGTCATCGGACCAGGGATCGGGGGCTTCGTGGCCGAGTTCGGGCTTAAGGCACCGCTGCTTTTGTCGGCGATCGTCTCATTGGTCGCCGTCATCTCATCGATCATTCTATTGAAAGAACCGGATCGGGAAGCTTACGTCCGGACGAACGAGACCGAATCGCTGCCACGGCAACTCTTGTCGTCGACTCGAAAGCCGTACTTCTTCGTGCTCGTCATCAACTTGGTCATGGCGTTTGGGCTCATGGCATACGAGTCGGTGCTTGGACTGTTCGTCAGTGAGACGTTCAGTGCGACGCCGCAAGAAATTGCCGTCATGATCACAGGTACGGGAATCGTCAGTGTCATCGTTCAGCTGTTTGCCGTCGACCGACTCGTCTCGCTCTTCGGTGAGATCAAAGTCGTGCTCATCTTTATTATGCTCGCGGCACTCGGCTTCTTGTTCTCGCTGTTCGCGGGATCGTATGCGATCTTCTTCGCGATCACGCTCATCATCTTCTTGTCGACCTCGATTCTTCGTCCGGTGTTGAATACGCTCGTGTCGAAAATGGCGGATAAAGAACAAGGCTTCGCGATGGGGATGAACAACGCCTATATGAGTATCGGCAATATCGTCGGGCCGACGCTTGCCGGGATCGCCTTCGATATCGACATGCGCTATCCGTTCATCATGGGACTTGCCTTGTTGCTCGTGACGTTTAGCGGGACACTCAATTGGTCAAAGCGAAACGCGGAGACATCGTTCGAACAATAATGTGAGGAGGAAACACGATGATTTATGTCGGTGTGACCGGTTGGGGAGACCACGACCTGCTCTATACGACGCCGGAAGAGCGGAAGCACAAACTGTCGACATACGCCGGCCACTTTCCGACGGTGGAGGTCGACTCGTCGTTCTATGCGATCCAACCTGTGAAAAACTATGAGAAATGGAATCGTGAGACGCCGGACGGCTTTCAGTTCGTCGTCAAAGTTTCCAGGGAAATGAGCGGGCACGACCGTGAACCGAAGCTGCCGCTCGCCGAACTGTTCGAGCGCTACCGGACATCGGTCGAGCCACTCAAACAGGCGGGGAAACTGCGGGCCGTTCTCGTCCAACTCCCGCCGTGGTTCGACGTCTCGAAGCCTCATCTCGACTATTTGCGGACGATTCGAGCGGAACTGATCGACTATGACATCGCCGTCGAGTTTCGGAACCCGACGTGGTTCTCGGAAGCATTTCGCGACCGGACGCTCGCGTTCTTGACCGAGCAACGCTTCATCAACACGGTGTGCGACGAACCGCAGACGAAAGAGAGCAGCATCCCGTTCGTCCCGGTCGTCACGAACCCGGAAGTCGCAGTCGTCCGTCTGCACGGCCGCAATACGGCCGGGTGGCTCCGCAAACCCGGGATGACGAGCCAAGAGTGGCGTCACGTCCGCTGCTTGTATCGATACAGTGAGGATGAACTGCAAGAACTTGCAACGGCGTGCCGAGCGCTCGAACGAGATGCCAAGTCGGTCTACGTCTATTTCAACAACAACTCAGCCGGGGATGCGGCACCGAACGCGAAACGTTTGATTGAGATTCTCGGTGCCGAGTATGAGCTCGCCCCGAGCCAAATCAGCCTGTTTTAGGAAGAGGGGATGGCCGTGCGTACGATTAAAATCTTTCATTACAATGACTTGCATTCAAAATTTCATAACTGGCCTCAACTTGTCTCCTTTTTGAACGAACGCCGACACGAGGACACGCTCGTCTTCGACCTCGGCGATCATGCCGATCGAACACACCCGGCGACGGAAGTGACGAAAGGGCAAGTGAACGTCCGCTTGCTCAATCGGCTCAATCCGACGGCCGTGACGATCGGCAACAACGAAGGCATCACGTTCCCGCACGACTGGCTCGATTCGCTCTATGAGGATGCGACGTTCCCTGTCTTGCTCGCGAACGTCTATCACGCGGACGGGACGCGACCGGACTGGGCGACGGAGACGCTCGTCCTCGAGCGGTCCGGTGTGCGTGTCGGTCTGTTCGGCGTGACCGCACCGTATGAAGAGCTGTATCCTGAACTCGGTTGGCAAATTGAGTCACCGCTGACGGCGACTGCTCGGGCACTCGAGGAACTCAAAGGATGTGACGTCATCATCGCGCTCAGTCACCTCGGTTTCTACGCCGACGAGCGACTCGCTGAAGCGTTCCCAGCCATCGATGTCATCCTTGGGGCGCATACGCACCACGTGTTAGACGACGGCGTCATGAAAAACGGGGTATTGATCGCCCAGGCCGGGAAGTACGGGCAATACGTCGGAGAAGTCGAGTTATCGCTTCGGGACGGCCAAGTCGTAGAGAAGAAGGCGTGTCTCCATGACTTGACAGATCACGTTCAGGACGACGACACGCTACGGGCGTTGCGGTTCGAGTATGAACAAGCTGAGAGTTTGCTTGACGTGACGATTGCCGCCACGCCAGGCTATGTGAGCGATTGGTTCGGACCATCTCCGATTGCGGAATTATTAGCGGACGGATTAATGGACTGGTGTGATGCCGAAGTAAGCATCCTTCCATCAGGCATCCTGCTTGAAGGGTTGGCACCCGGACAAGTCACGCTCAATATGCTCCATCGCATCTGTCCGCACCCGATCAATCCATGCCTGTTGACACTCGACGGTGCAACGTTGCTTCGGTTCTTGAGCGATGTTCATGATGAGCCGTTCACGACGATGCACGTGCGTGGGCTCGGCTTTCGCGGAACGGTGCTCGGACAACCGATCATCCACGGTCTTGAAGTGAAACAAGGCCGCTACTTGCTTCGCGGCAACGAGATCGGTCTTGAACAGACGTATCGTGTCGCCACGGTCGACATGTTCACGTTCGGTCCGCTCCTGCCGTATTTGGCGGACCAGCCGAAGCGTTACTACATGCCGGAACTTCTGCGTGACGTGCTGCGTGAAACAATCATGGCGCGTCATGATGTGATCCGAAAACGATAGGGGAACTATTGATTGGCGTGATATGATAGGAAAGTGGAGGTGTGAAAATGATTAGAGTGAATCACCATGGATATACCGTCATCGAAGAGAAACGCGACGGGTTTGACGAAGAGGCATTCATCGCTCGTTATAGTGATGTGCTCGATAAATATGATTACATCGTCGGCGATTGGGGACATGGTCAACTTCGTCTCAAAGGATTTTATGAAGTGAAGTCGAAGTTTGCCACGTACGATAATCGAATCGATCACGTGATGGACTATGTGTATGAGTATTGTAACTTTGGTTGTCCGTTCTTCGTCCTGAAGAAAGAGACAGAGATTGATGAAAGTGAAGACGGTCCTGTGTTCGGCGGAACGAAACAACCGCTCAAACTAAAACGAAAATTCAATAAAGCGGAAGAAGCTGAAACTTCGACCGGTTCATGACGCGCTGATGACATCGGCGCTTTTTTTGTTACATATATTTCCTGAATGTTTCGTTTAGGTGAAAAGACGGTGTGACAGGTTTAGGGATAAGAAAATTGTGATAATTTATATATAAGATAACTTTTTCTGTTCGGGTTTTGGAAGTGAGGTGAAAGGATGCAACACGTACAAACGACGACCGTCAGCGATCGCGATGACGTCCATAACCGAATCCATAACTTAGGATTGGGCTTACTGGCGATGCTGTTCTTCGGGTTAGGTAGTATCATGACATTCTATTTCACAGCCGCGGTCCTTTTGTTTGAGTTGGTCCATGTCTTGCTCGTTCGCCGGTTCGAGTATCGGAATGCATTTCTAAAAAGCCGGTTATTTAAAGCGATCTCACTGACTGTTGTCGCTACAGGTGTGCTCTTATTTATTCTATCGATGTCACAGTTTTTTATGGGCAATATCTTATATTAACAGGGAAAAGGAGAAACCTTTCCCTGTTTTCGTGTTTTTTGAAACCTTCTGCCGGCCAATGACGTACACTAAGGAAAGAACACAAACAAAGGATGGATACTATGACAGCACAATGGAAACAACACGCACAAAAAATGTTGACAGGTAATCGCTGGCTGCTCGCTGGGATTTTGATTTTGTTCGTTGTATTGAACGGGATTCCCCAAACGTTCGCACCGACGATTGACGCAGAGTCAATGGAGCCATTGACGTCGACCGAGATGACGTTATCATTCTTATCGTTCCTTCTGACGTTGTTGATCGCACCGCTCACGATCGGATGGTCATGGCTCGTCCTCTCCGTGTCACGCGGCGACAAGCCGGCCGTCTCGAAATTATTTGAACCGTTCCAAACCGGCTATGTGAAACACGTGCTCGCTCCGTTTTTCGTAGGGTTGTTCATCTTCTTATGGGCATTGTTACTCGTGATCCCAGGAATCGTCAAAGCGTTCTCGTACTCGCTAACGAACTATATTTTACGTGATCAGCCGGAACTGTCGGCTCTCGAGGCGATCACCGAGTCACGCCGGATGATGGACGGTCACAAGATGGACGCGTTCAAGCTCGTTCTCTCCTTCATCGGTTGGTTCTTCGTCGGTGTGTTCACGCTCGGAATCGGCTTCTTGTACGTGCATCCGTACTTCACGACGACGTACGCTGCGTTCTATGACTCGCTTCGAGGAGCAGATCAGCCACGCACGAACCACGTCGGTACGCCTGATATGGAACAAGGATTCTAAAAAAAACCTCCGCTCAAATTTTGAGCGGAGGTTTTGTCATGCTTCGACTTGTTGTTTGTTCAGGTACGGCTTCAACGACAACGTGTGTTCAGCGACGACTTTGCGGATCGTCTTCGTCTTCGAACGCATGACGAGCGACGTCGTCTCGACGATATCGTCCGTCAAGAACTTGACGCCGTCGAGCAGTTCACCCGTCGTGACACCGGTCGCGGCAAAGATGCAATCGTCACTCTTGACGAGATCGTCGATCGTGAGGAGTTGGAGTGGGTCCTCGATGCCCATCGAGATGACGCGGGCCGTCTCTTCTTCGTTCATCGGATGAAGGCGGGCTTGCATATCGCCGCCGAGCGCCTTGACGGCTGCTGCCGTGATGACGCCTTCTGGTGCGCCGCCTGTCGAGATGAAGATGTCGATCGGGTTCGATTTGATGGCTGCGGCGATTCCGGCCGAGACATCGCCGTCATCGAACAGTTTGACGCGTGCGCCCATACGCATCGCCGCTTGACGGAGATGTTCGTGGCGGTCACGGTCTTGCATGATGACGGTCACTTCTTCGATCCGTTTGCCGTTATAGAGCGCGGCTTTCTCGATGATCGACTCGAGCGGTTCGTCGAGCGAGACTTTCCCTTTCAGGTTCGGTCCGACAACAAGTTTATCCATATACATATCAGGTGCGTGGAGGAGAGCGCCTTTATCGGCGACTGCGATGACGACCATGGCGTCGCTGAGTCCTTTGGCGACAATCGATGTCCCTTCGAGCGGATCGACCGCGATATCGACTTCCGGCCCAAACGTCGTACCGAGGCGTTCGCCGATGTAAAGCATCGGAGCCTCATCTAATTCGCCTTCGCCAATCACGACAGTCGCATCCATATTGACCGTGCCGAGCACTTCGCGCATCGCTGACGTCGCCGCGTCATCGGCCTCGTTCTTTTGGCCGCGACCAATCCATTTTGATGATGCCAGTGCCGCTGCCTCGGTTGCTCGTACGATCTCTAACGCTAATTCTCGTTCCATAGTGTTGAACCCTCCACGTGATTTCTATTTAATGTGACATACTAATTAAAGTGTTAATCCGTGGATTAGTGTATCACAATCGGATAAATGATGTAAATAGGGGAGGTTCTTTTCTCGAGTCGGAAAAAAGATTATGATAAGGGGCAGGGGGGATGACGATGTATTTTGTAAATAGAGAAAAAATCAATGAGACACTGGCCCATATGGAAACGATGTTGCATCGGATCGATCAGCTTGAAGGGGACGCGTTCACACTTGAACTTGCGAAAGAGCGTTTGGCCGTGCATTTGATGGAAGGCGTCATCGATGTCGGCAACTCGATGATCGACGGCTTCATTATGCGCGATCCGGGGAGTTATGAAGATATCGTCGACATTTTATTGGACGAGCGCGTGCTCGACGCCCAGACGGCTCAAGCGGCGAAAGAGCTCGTCATGATGCGTGCCTATTACGTCCGGGAGTTCGTCACGTCGGATTCGGCTCGCTTTGATGCCTGGACGGAGCGTCAAAAGGAGACGTTCGCAGCATTTCCCGAGCAAGTCCGCCGCTATTTAGAAGTGGAACTTGGACCAGTATCAGCATTTCTACCGGAAAGCGAGTGATTAGATGAATTTAATTAAAGGATACTTATTTGATTTAGACGGAACGATCTATGCGGGCACCGAGCCGATCAAAGCAGCGGTCGACTTCGTGAACCGGCTCGAGGCGACGGGCTTCCCATACTTGTTCGTCACGAACAACGCTTCGATGACGCCGAAACAAGTCGCGGACAAACTCGTGTCGATGGGTGTCCACGTGACACCCGAGCACGTCTTGACGAGTGCGATGGCAACGGCCCGTTATATCGAGAAGATGACACCAGGGGCGACCGTTTATATGATTGGGGAAGACGGTCTCCGGATCGCGCTTGAAGAGCGTGGCTTCCATGTGACAGACGAACCGAAAGCCGACTACGTCGTCATCGGGCTCGATCGCCACATCACGTATGAGAAATTGGCGAAAGGTGCGCTCGCGATTCGGTCCGGCGCCCGTTTCATCTCGACGAACGGGGATATCGCCATCCCGACCGAGCGCGGCTTTTTACCGGGCAACGGGGCGCTCACGTCCGTGCTCACAGTGACGACGGAGAAAGACCCGTTCTTCATCGGCAAACCGGAGCCGGTCATGATCGACATCGCCCTCGAGATGATCGGTCTGACGAAAGACGAGGTCGTCATGGTCGGGGACAACTACCATACGGACATCTTGTTCGGGATCAACGGAGGGCTGCGGACGCTGCATGTCAATTCAGGCGTTCACGGGCCTGCGTTCATTCAAGAACAAGAAAAGCTCCCGACCTATATGGTCGAGAGCTTGGACGAATGGACACATGCATGAAAAAAAAGGGATGACGTTTGTCTCCCTTTTTGTTTAGAATACTTGTTCGACTTCGACGATGCCAGGTACTTCTTCAATGAGCGCGCGCTCAATTCCGGCTTTCAAAGTGATTGTTGAAGACGGGCAGCTGCCGCATGCACCCATCAAACGAAGTTTGACGATGCCTTCTTCTACATCAACGAGTTCGACGTCACCGCCGTCGCGAAGCAAGAACGGGCGTAATTTATCGAGTACTTCTTGGACTTGATCAAACATTTCCATGGTATCTAACCCCTTTCTGGTTCTATTCCATTCTAGCAAGTTTGAGATTGTTTCTCAATCTTTAACGCTGAGCGTTTTGTGACAGGGGCGCTGCGTGATTTTTGTATAATAGAAATGGATAGGGGGAATGACGATGAAAATCACGGTATACGGGGCAGAAGTACAGTGTGCGAGCTGTGTCGGGGCACCGAGCTCGGTCGAGACATATGAATGGTTACAAAGTGCGCTCGCCCGGAAATATCCGGAGCGCAAGTTCGAGTTCGAATACATCGACTTCGAGCAAGCGGACGATGACATCGCCGAGGCGATCAAGCAAGACGAATGGTTTTACCCGCTCGTCCTCTTGAACGGGGAAGTCGTCGACGAAGGTGTCGTCCAGTTACGTAAAGTGTATACGGCGATTGACCAGAAGTGAACGACATCATAAAAGAAGGTTGAGCGAATACACATTCGTTCAACCTTCTTGTCGATTTAGCGAAGTTGGAACGACGTCGTCGCTGAACTTGCCGTGTATCCTGAGAGCGTCGCATCCGCTTTCACTTGGTACGTCCCTCGTTGTGAAGAAGAACCGGTCGAGAGCGTGAACGTGATTGCTCCGCTTGAGTTGGTTTTACCCGTTCCTGAGAGCGTCGTGCCGTAAGGTTGTGTTACTGTCACACGAACGTCCGCGTTCGCGATCGCTTGACCGTTCGCGTCACGTACCGTCGATGAGATCGATACAACTTCACCGGCGTAGTATATCGCTTTTGATGTCGTGACCGTAGCCGCGAGCGCTTGAACCGGTTGTGACGTGCTGCCTGACGTTGGCGCTTGAACGAGTCCGTTGCCGAATAGTGTATCGCGACCTGCCGTGCCGAGGTCGATTGCATCTTGTGACAGGCGCGTCCGGAGCTGTGAAGATGAGAGCGTCGGGTACGCTTGTTTCATGAGCGCCAAGTTCCCGGCGACGTATGGTGTCGCCATCGACGTCCCGCTCATTTGACCGTAGCCGCTGCCGACGATTGTCGAATTGATGTTCACACCTGGAGCCGCGACTTCAACTGTACTGCCCGTAGCGGAGAACGAAGCGCGATTGTTGTTGATGTCCGTCGCCGCGACCGCGATGGCCGAGCTGTAGCGCGCCGGGTAGTTGACGAGGTCGCCGCTGCCGTCGGCTCGGCCGTTGTTACCAGCCGCTGCGACGACGAGAATGCCTGAATTGTTCGCCCGGTCGACGACTTGTTGGAGCGTCGTCGAAGGACTCGTCGTTCCGAGGCTCAAGTTGATGATATCCATTTGATTCGAAATCGACCAGTCGATACCGGCGATGATGCTCGACAGGCTACCGCTGCCGTTCGCCTCGAGCGCTTTGACGGCGTAAATACTTGCCTCGTGGGCGATCCCGACCGTTCCGATGCCGTTGTCACGTGCCGCGATGATCCCGGCGACGTGCGTACCGTGTCCGTTGTCATCGGCGTATGAACTCGTCACACTGCTAAATGACGCTCCACCTGCAATCGTCAAGTCAGGATGCGCTGAGATTCCCGTATCGACGACGGAGACTTTAATACCTTTTCCGGTGAAGCCGTTCTGCCAAGCCGATGGTGCTTTCAGTTTTGGAATTCCCCAGTCTTGGGTTTGATTCTCAATTTGTACCGTCTGATCGACTTCGATGTGGGCGACGTTCGGATTGTTTTTCAATCCGTTCAGCGCTGCTTTCGGCACTTCGATGGCAGCAGCCGGGATGTTGGCGTATTGCTGTTTGACTTCCATGCCTTCAATCGAGAGCGGGATTTTCTTCGCCGACTGTTTGAACACGACGATGACACGTTCTTTTTCCTTGTCAGGACTGGCATCTACTGCTTGTGGGACGGTTGACAAGACGAGAAGCGAGGCGAGGACGGTGCTACAGATTTTCTTCAATGGATTTCCCCCTTTGGATTATGTAGGCGAGATGACATAATGTCGAACTGCCGTGCTCATAGAGTAACAAGTTTTTCCATCGGGTAGAATATGTCAATCGAATCAATAATCTGAAAATTTAGACAGGTATATCAGGGACAGGGATACAAGACTTTTGGCGCAAGGCAAAGAAGTATGAACGGGTAAGCGGCTGTCACCACATAAAAAAATCGCGAGATGGCAAGGCAGCCATTTCGCGATTCGGTCGTATTATTTGATGACTTTATGTTTCCACAGGATACCGGACTTGAGAAGTCGGGCCACTTTCCCGGTCAGCGACTGTTTCCCCATGAAGACGCCGAAGCCGGCCTTCTTCCCGAGCGATCCGAGCGTGCCTCGGAGTTTAATATCCGGCAACTCAGGATAAGCGACGCCTTTCCACTTGCAGAGCAGCACTTGGACGATCTGTTCGGCTTGTGCCTCGGCGAGTTGACCTGAAGGTGCGTACGGGAGGCTGGCGTTGTCACCGACGACGAAGACGTCAGGCAAATCGGGAACGTAGTGATGCGGTGTCAGTTTCACGCGGCCGCCCCCATCGAGCTCCCAGCCTTGGTTCCGGACGACGGCGACCGGTTGGATCCCAGCCGTCCAAACCGTCAAGTCGGCGGCAAAGTGTTGTTCATGGTTCCACAGACCGTCTGGGTCGACCCGGACGATGTTGGCATTGTTGATGACTTCGACACCGTGCTCTTCAAACCACGATTGAACGTACATCGAGACACGGCTCGATAAAAAGGACAGGACGGAAGGGCCACGGTCGAACAGTCGGACGGTCAGATCGGGACGGCTCTCCCGGAGTTCGCTCGCGAGCTCGACACCGGATAGGCCGGCCCCGACGATCGAGACGATCGAACCGGGCGACAAGCCGTTGATCGCTTGTTGCGTCTTGCGTGACTCTTCTAACGTTTGGATACTGTACGTGAACTCGGCGGCGCCGGGCACGTTATGGTATTTGTCCTCGCAGCCTAAGCCGATGACGAGGTCGTCGTACGGCACTTTTTCCCCGCTTGCGAGCAACACCATCTTGTCGGTCGTATCGATGTCCGTGACTTGCCCGTATATGTAGTCGACTTCTTCCGGGAAATCGACACGGATGTCACGATCGGATACCGTTCCGGCGGCTAGTGCATAATACTCTGTTTTTAATCCGTGATAAGGTAGACGGTCGATTAATGTGATCGATACGTCCTTCAGCTGATGGCCGAGGACGCGTTCGATTACACGCATACCCCCGTAACCGCCTCCTAAGACGACTAATTTGCGCATAAAAATCCCCCTTTGTTACTCTCTAACTGTACCATGATATAATACCTCGTAGAAGAACCATTTTCCCGCAATAGGGGAAGAAAGACGGTGAAAAAAATGATGAATCCGATCATCGAGTTTTGTGCCTCGAACTTAGCGATGGGTTCACAGATCGCCCGGGCAAAACTAGAGTCCGATCCTGACCTAGACGTCGTCGAATATGGCTGTACCGGCTACTGTGGGGTCTGCTCGCTCGACTTGTTCTGTCTCGTCGACGGAGAAGTCGTGATCGGGGAGACGCCGGAGCAACTTGTCACGAACGTGTATGAAAAAATCGAAGAGATGGCCTGGTAAAAAAGTTTGAGAAATCTCAAACTTTTTTCTTTTTGACCCGTTGCTTTTTTAAAAACGGTCTGTTATATTCTAAGAGGTTCGAATGTAGGTTGTCTGACGTTTAACAACAGAAAAAGAAAGCGTTTCAAACGGTAGGGCACATCTCGATTCGGGTATAACACAATCGTCGGTTTTTCAATATGAAAGGAGCACAACACCAATGAACATCATGAGCGTGGTTGGTATTTTGGCATTAATTGGAATCGCTTACATCTTCTCGACCAACCGTAAAGCCATCAAATGGCGTACTGTTCTTGCCGCCTTCGCGGTCCAGTTTACATTCGCATTCCTCGTCCTTTTCACATCGGCAGGACGCGCGGCGTTAGAGTTTATCTCAGGAGGCGTCCAAAACGTCTTGAACACGGCGAACGCCGGGATCGGCTTTGTCTTCGGTTCGGCTGTCGGGGGAGACAACTTCGTCTTCGCGTTCCAGGTCTTACCGATCATCATCTTTATGTCTTCGTTAATTGCCTTTCTTTACTACATCGGTGTCATGCAGTGGGTCATCCGAATCCTCGGTACGGCACTTGCAAAAGCACTCGGTACGTCACGTAAAGAATCGCTCTCAGCGACGGCGAACATCTTCGTCGGTCAGACGGAAGCACCGCTCGTCATCAAGCCTTACCTCCCATCAATGACACAATCAGAATTGTTTGCCGTCATGGTCGGTGGTCTCGCATCGGTTGCCGGTTCGGTACTTGCTGGATACGCCGCACTCGGTGTTCCGCTCGAGTACTTGCTCGCAGCGAGCTTCATGGCAGCGCCTGCTGGTTTGATGTTTGCGAAAATCATCGTTCCGGAAACAGAAACTCCGGATGATGATATCGAAATTGCTGAAGATGAAGAGAACAAAGCAGCAAACTTCGTCGATGCGGCCGCTCGCGGTGCGTCAGACGGTTTGTTCCTCGCATTGAACGTCGGTGCGATGCTTCTTGCCTTCGTTTCATTGATCGCACTCGTCAACTTGCTTCTCGGTGGAATCGGTGGTTGGTTCGGTCTAGAAGGCCTCTCACTTCAATTGATCCTTGGTTACGTGTTTGCACCGCTCGCGTTCGTCATCGGTGTACCATGGGCAGATGCCGTACAATTCGGTAGCTTCCTTGGACAAAAACTCGTCTTGAACGAATTCGTTGCCTTCTCTGAGTTCGCACCGATCATCGGTTCAGGTGATTTGTCAGCTCGTACAGAAGCGATGATCGCGTTCGCACTCTGTGGATTCGCCAACATCTCATCACTTGCCATCCTTCTCGGTGGTCTTGGTGGTATGGCTCCGAACCGTCGTAACGACATCGCACGTATGGGTGTCCTCGCGATTCTCGCAGGTACGCTTGCGAACTTGATGTCAGCGACTCTCGCTGGTCTTCTTCTCTAATCGTTATTCACAAACAAGAGCGCTCACTCCGGTGGGCGCTCTTGTTCATGGTTGCCATATAGTGACTACAAAAAATCACCCAAGGGATGTCTCCCTTGGGTGATTGGGCGTTAAGCTTGCAGTTGCATGTGTTGACGTTCGATCCACGGCTTCAACTTCAGGAAGAGCGGGACGAACAAGGCGGTGATCAATAATGCCTTAATCAAGTTGAACGGTAAGATGCCGTACAAGACGAGGTTCGTTTTGACTGCCGGATCGGCCATCTCGGCCATTCCGAAGAAGAACGCGTAAGCTGGTAAAATGAGTAGGTAGTTCAAAATCGCCAAGCTGAGCGCCATCGTGATCGTACCTGCCACGAGGCCTGAAGCGAGCGCTTTATTCGTTTTACGTTTATGGTAGAACCAAGCGACCGGATATATGAAGGCGACACCTGCGAAGAAGTTCGCGACTTCACCGACCGGGACGCCGCCACCGTTAAAGACATAGTAGAGGACGTTTTTGAGAGCGACGACCACGACACCTGCGAGTGGCGAGAAGACGATACCGGCGACGAGCGCTGGGATGTCACTGAAGTCCACTTTTAGGAATGGTGGCAGGAAGGGTAGCGGGAAGTTAAAGAGCATGAGGACGAATGAAATCGCCCCGAGCATCGATAGCGTCACCAGTGTTGTCAATCGTTTGTTGCGCGTTGTTTTCATCAAAATCTCTCCTTTTGTCGCTCCTTGATGAATGGCACCCGTCGCATAGAAAAACCCGATTGTGTGAACAATCGGGAGAGTTTACGCGCATACGAAACAGATGTTCTCGTCAACGTTTAAGCCACGCCAAAGAAAACATCCAAATATCGGTCGGATGCCGCCATCTTCTCCCATCCAGACTTTACTGTCGGCTTTCGAATCTCACGAAATCAGCAAGCAACGCCTTGCTCGCTCACGGGCTGAGAAGAACTTGTCTTCAATACCGCCGGTCGGGAATTTCACCCTGCCCCGAAGATGGAACGATTTAATTTTTTTTGTTACAGTTTAGTTATACAAGATATTTCACAAAATCACAAGTCAGTTGACTTGAAGTGAAGATAAATGAGGAGGAGTTCAGATGATTCATTTGACAGAGCCAGCCGCACTACAAGTCATCGATATGATGAAACAGACCGAACGCCCTGAAAATCAGTTCTTACGGATCAAAGTCCAAGGCGGTGGGTGTACCGGCCTATCCTATGGGATGGGGTTCGATGAAGACAAGACGGACAAGGATGTCCAGTTCGACCATTACGGTGTCCGCGTCATCGTCGCCGAAGCTGACCACGGTGTCGTCGACGGGCTCGAGATCGACTACAAGCAGTCGATGCTTGGCGGGGGCTTCACGATCAAAAATCCGAACGCGATCGCGACGTGCGGTTGCGGCTCGAGTTTCCGGACGGCGGCGAACGCCGGCACGCCCGGGGATTGCTAAACGATAGACGGGTTGCCGACATGTTCGGCAACCTTTTTTGGTGAGCATGTTAATGAGAGGAAATGAACGGGAATATTGGATGGAGAAGGATGAGAAGGGGGTAGGTACGATGAGGAAAGTGTTGATTTTCGGTGGCTCACGTTACTTTGGGAAACGGCTCGCGCTCCGTCTCGCTGAAGCGGGGGACGACGTGACGATCGTCACACGCGGTCAGCTGCAAGTGCCGGAAGCGGAAGGCATCCGCTCCATTAAAGGCGACCGTCAGTCGGTCGCGACGATGAAAGACCTCGCACGCAACGAGTATGACCTCGTCTACGACAATATTTGTTTCAATCCGTATCAGGCGAAGATCGCGACAGACGCCTTCATGGATCGGGTCGGGAAATATGTGCTCACGTCGACGATGTCCGTATATGCGCCAGAGGCAGCTTTAAAAGAAAGCGACTTCAATCCGCTCCATCATGAATATCACCTCGACGCGGAACACGATTACGGACAAGGGAAACGAGAGGCCGAATCGTACTTCTTCCATCGGGCCTCATTCCCGGTCACGACGGTGCGGTTGCCGATCGTCCTAGGGCCGGATGATTACACCGACCGGTTAAAATTTTATGTCGACGCGGTTCGGAACGAAGAACCGATCGTATTACATCACCCGGAGGCGTTGATGGGATTCATCTCGAGTTTCGAGGCGGCAGCTTTCTTGGAATGGGTCGGCCGTGCCGACGTGAGGGGGCCGTTCAACGCCGCGAGCGACGGCCTCATCTCGCTAGGTGCGCTCATGGAACGAATTGGACAGCATATCGGTAAACCGGTCCAAATCATTAAGGATGGGGCGTCGTCCCCGTACGATACGGACGTCGACTACTACATGTCGAACGCCGAGGCGAAAAAAGCTGGCTTCGTGTTCACGCAACTCGATGATTGGATTGACCGTGTCATCATTCAAACGATCCGCAAATGAAAAAACGGCCTCTCATCGTTCGCAGATGAGAGGCCAGTCTTTATTTCCCGGCAAATACCGAGGTTGAATGTTGTGGGTGACGCGCTGTCGGGTCGACGAGCTGCTTCACTTGGTTGATGGCGATCGGTGCTTCACCGAAGCCGGTCGCGATCAATTTCACTTTGCCTTCGTACGTGGCGATGTCACCGCAAGCGAAGATGCCGGCGACTGTCGTCTCCATCCGTGAGTCGACACGGATCGTGTTTTTCTCAAACTCCATGCCCCAGTTTTTGATCGGGCCGAGCGATGAGACGAACCCGTAGTTACAAATCAAGTCGTCGATGTCGACGAACTTCGATTCGCCATCTTTGTCCGTCAGTTCGACCGACTCGATATGCGTCGCGCCTGAGAGTGATTCGATATTATAAGGCGTCCAGACGTTGATCGTCGAGGCCTTCATTTGTTCGACCGTATGCTCGTGAGCCCGGAAGCGGTCACGACGGTGGACGATATGGACTTCTTTGGCGATACCTTCGAGCATGAGTGCCCAGTCGACGGCCGAGTCGCCGCCGCCGGCGATCATGACGCGACGGTCGCGGAATTTCTCCATGCTGTCGACGAAGTAATGAAGGTTCGCATAATCTTCACAACCGTCCAGTCCGAGCGGACGTGCGGCGAACGCGCCGTTGCCGGCTGTGATGATGATCGCTTTCGTATGGTACTCGTCCTTGTTCGTCGAGATGTGGAACGTACCGTCTTCGAGTCGCTCGACCGTTTCGACCGTCTCGCCAAGGCGATAATCTTGTTCGAACTGATCGGCTTGCGCTTTCAGTTGGTCGACCAAGTCTTGGGCCTTCACTTTCGGGAAGCCGGCGATGTCATAAATATATTTCTCTGGATAGAGCGTCGATAATTGCCCGCCTAGTTGCGGCAAGCTTTCGATCAACGTCGCATCGAGTTGGCGCATACCTGCATAAAATGCGGTGAACAGTCCGATCGGACCGCCACCGATAATGACTACATCTTTCGTCGATTTCATCGAATTCCTCCTCATGAAGCGTGTACTTCTATTATATGGTCTAACGTGAACTAAATCCATTCAGTACAAAGATGCAATACTTTCGAAAAAAATTCAAGAAGATAAGCTTTTTCATTGAGAAAACAGATTAAACGTCGTACAATGAACGGGAAGCAATTGTGAACATTGGTTGAACAAGAATTAGGCTTTATTGTGAACATCTATGTGAAAAAACACACAACATAGTTGTTCAGGAAAACAAAACTTTTAAAATAAGGTGGAAATGAACATGAAACGACCTAACATTGTTATCCTCGGCGCAGGTTTCGGTGGACTCATCACGGCAGTAAACCTGCAAAAGACGCTCTCAGCTGGAGATGCAAACATCACGTTGATCAACAAACACGATTACCATTACCAAACGACTTGGCTTCATGAGCCGGCGGCCGGAACGATGAAGCCTGAGCAAGCTCGTGTCTACATTAACGATGTCGTCAATGCATCACGCGTTAAACTTGTCAAAGGGATCGTCGATCGCGTCGATACTACAGCCAAACAAGTGATGCTCGAAGACGGATCGACTGTCGAGTACGATTACGTCGTCTTCGCCCTCGGTGGCGTACCGGAAACGTTTGGTATCCCGGGCCTTAAAGAGAACGCGATGACGATCAACTCGCTCAACAGCGTTCGTAAAATTAAAGAACATATCGAGTACTCGTTCGCACAATACAAGACAAGCGGATCATCTGACCGTGCATTCGTCACGATCGTCGTCGGTGGTGCCGGATTCACAGGTATCGAGTTCCTCGGTGAGCTCGTCAACCGTGTCCCTGAACTTTGCAAACAGTACGATGTTCCCCGTGAAGCGGTCCGCATCGTCAACATCGAGGCAGCGCCAACGGTTCTTCCAGGGTTCGACCCGGAACTCACGACGTATGCGCAAAAATGGCTCGAGCGTAACGGCGTCGAGATGAAACTCGGCAACGGCATCAAAGCTGTAGAGCCAGGTGTCGTCACGTTCGGTCCACTCCAAGGTGAGACGACAGAGACGATCGCAGCGAACACGATCCTGTGGACAGGCGGCGTCAGCGGCAGTCCGACCGTAGAGAAGTCTGGCTTCGAAGCGGTCCGTAACCGCGTCATGGTCGAGGCAGACAACCGTGCCCCTGGCCACGATAACGTCTTCATCATCGGTGACTGCTCAGCGGTCATGGATCCGGTATCAAACCGTCCGTACCCGCCGACGGCGCAAATTGCGACACAGCAAGCGCACAACGTGGCGAAAAATATCGCTGCGCTCATCAACGGCAAGTCGACTTCGAAGTTCACGTATGAGAGCAAAGGGACGGTCGCGTCACTTGGCCATAACGATGGAATCGGAATCGTCATGGGCAAAAAGATCTTCGGTCGCAACGCTTCATTCATGAAGAAAGTCATCGACAACAAACACTTTATCGAGCTCAAAAAATACGGTCTCGTCCTTAAAAAAGGTAAATTCTGATTCGGTTGAGCCAACGAGCAGCCTGTTCATTTGAACGGGCTGTTTTTTCATGTCAACGATTCAGTGAACTTCTTTGACCAAGCGGATTTCTTTTCGGTATAATAGACAACGGGAAAAGGGGGCAATCACATGCATATCATCCAAGCCGTCATCGGCGCGATTTTATATTTAGTCATCTTCTTCAGCATCGGGTTCATCTTGAATATGCTGCTCAAAAAGACGTGGACGCTCGTGTTCATCTATCCGATTTTCGTCATCATGATGATCGACAACGTCAAGCTGTCAAGCTACGTCACGGAAACATCGACCGCGCTCGCGAACGTCTATGAGCGTCTGCTCGGTCTGCAGTTTCTCGACATTTTTATGCTCGGATTCGGATTGCTCGGTGCCATTTTGGCAGGGGTCACCATCCGGTACTTGCGTAAGAGCGGTTACTCGATGTTTTAAAGACGACAGAAATGTTCGTCTTTTTTTGGTTTCTGCCTACTTTTTTAGAAGCTGAACCGATATACTAGATAAGATAACGATTTAAATTAGTAAGGGATGCGATACGAATGACATTACCGATGTATACGATCAAAAAAGTGTTGAATAATAGCGTTGTCATCTGTCAACATGATACGGATCCGGAAGTCATTCTGCTTGGGAAGGGGATTGGCTTCGGCAAGAAAGCGGGCGATCTTGTCGACCCGGCCAGCGTCCCGGAGAAAGTGTATCAATTGACGGACAAAGAAGAGCAATCTCAATACCGCGAGCTCGTGAAGCACGTCGATGAAGACTTCATCGCCTTCATGCAAGACATCGTCGGCTTTATCGAGAGCAGCACGGGGAAAAAAGTTGACCAACATATCCACATCGGCCTGACCGATCACTTGTTCTTTACGATGAAACGGATCGAGCAAGGGATGGAAGTGACGAATCCATTCTTGCTCGAGACCGAATCGCTCTATCCGAACGAGTACGCGCTCGCCGAACGGATCGTCGACATGATCCACGAGCGCCTCGACGTGTTGCTTCCTGATGCCGAAGTCGGATTTATCGCCCTTCATATCCATTCGGCGACGACGTTTAAAAACGTCCTCGAAGTCAATCGTCATAATCAAATCATCGGCCAGATCGTTCAGACGATTGAGAGTCGTTTGAACGTCAAAATGGACCGGACTTCGCTCGATTATAAGCGCTTACTTCGGCACTTAAGGTACGCCGTTGAGCGGGTTGCGACAGGTGAGACGGTCGAGGCCCCACAAAAAATAGAAAAGGTGTTGCGTGAAGAATATCCGCTATGCTATAGTACTGCTTGGGAGCTGATGGGCATCATGGAACGCGAATTAAAGCGTCCTGTCCCACGAGGTGAAGCGACATATTTGACGATGCATCTCCAGCGACTGACTACAAGTAGATAACTGATACCACGTATCTTACGTGTTACTGATTCGATCAGGCATGAGTAAGGAGTGGAACGGCTACGATTTCTCTATTTAGGAGAAGTCTACGTTCTGTACCTTATTCATGCCTGTTTCTGTTTTTATAAACGTTCATTATGAAAACGTTTAGATACGTCGGTTGTCTGACATCTACGTTCGGTTTCAACACAAACAATTACAAAAGGAGGATTTATCATGTTTAAGCAGATTTTTGGTGTTCTTCAAAAAGTCGGTAAAGCGCTTATGCTTCCTGTTGCGATCTTGCCGGCAGCCGGTCTTCTTCTCGCATTCGGTAACGCGATGCAAAACCCAGCCCTTACGTCACGCGCTGGTTGGTTGACGAACGCAGGCGTTGTCAAGTTTGCTCAGCTCATGGAGCAAGCAGGCGGAATTATCTTCTCGAACTTAGCACTCTTATTCGCAGTCGGTGTCGCGATCGGTTTAGCAGGGGACGGCGTTGCCGGACTCGCAGCCATCGTCGGGTTCCTCATCATGAACAAAGTCATGGGTGTTTGGCTCGAACTCACACCTGAGATCATCGCACAAGGTGACCCATCTTACGCGTCAGTCCTTGGTATCCCAACACTTCAAACAGGTGTCTTCGGTGGTATCATCGTCGGTCTGATAGCGGCCTGGGCATACAATAAGTACTTCAATATCGAATTGCCGCAATTCCTTGGCTTCTTCGCTGGTAAGCGTTTCGTCCCGATCGTCACAGCTGTATTGGCTGTCGTCGCTGGTTTCGTCATGCTTCTCATCTGGCCACCGGTTCAGCACGGATTGAACACGTTCTCGAACTTCATGTTGACTGAAAACCGCACGTTAGCGGCGTTCGTCTTCGGTTTAATCGAACGTTCATTGATCCCGTTCGGTTTGCACCATATCTTCTACTCACCGTTCTGGTTCGAATTCGGATCATACACGGATGCAGCTGGTACGATTGTCCGCGGTGACCAAGCGATCTTCTTCGCTCAAATCCGTGACGGTGCCGAGCTTACAGCCGGTACGTTCATGACTGGTAAATACCCGTTCATGATGTTCGGTCTTCCTGCAGCAGCACTTGCGATGTACCATGAAGCACGTCCTGAACGTAAAGCGGTCGTCGGTGGTCTCTTGGCTTCGGCAGCACTCACATCGTTCTTGACAGGTATCACAGAGCCGATCGAGTTCTCATTCTTGTTCGTCGCTCCATTGCTCTTCGCAGTACACGCAGTCTTCGCTGGTCTTTCATTCATGGTCATGCACATTTTGAACGTCAAAATCGGGATGACGTTCTCAGGCGGTTTGATCGACTACCTTCTCTTCGGTGTTCTTCCTAACCGTACAGACTGGTGGCTCGTCATTCCAGTCGGACTTGCGTTCGCAGTCATCTACTACTTCGGATTCCGTTTCGTTATCCGTAAGTTCAACCTTAAAACACCGGGCCGTGAAGATGAAGTTGTTGAGCAATCAACTGCTACTGGTTCGGAACTTGCACAAGATATCCTCGTTGGTTTCGGTGGTTCACAAAACATCAAACACCTTGACGCATGTATCACACGTCTTCGCGTCGAAGTTAAAGATAAGAGCCAAGTGAACAAAGAAGAGTTGAAACGTCTCGGGGCAGCTGGTGTCCTCGAAGTCGGTAACAACATTCAAGCCATCTTTGGACCGCGTTCGGATGCATTGAAATCAGAGATGCAAGCGGTCATCGCTTCAGGTAACGAAAAGAAAGCAAACTAAGTATTAAGCCAATCCGTTAAGGGTTGGCTTTTTTTGTGTGGGGAAACGGTTTCAGCCTGGTATCAGATGGGGAAAAGTAAGTATTCTGACAAAAGGAGGAACCATGATGTGGAAGAAAGTGTTTGGTGTATTGCAGCGGATCGGGAAAGCGCTCATGCTTCCGGTTGCGATTTTGCCGGCAGCCGGTCTATTACTCGCCTTTGGTACTGCGTTCCAAAATCCTGATCTCGTTTCGCTGTTACCTTTCTTGGCAAATGATGCACTCGTCCTCGTTTGGCAAGTCATGACCGATGCCGGGGATATCGTGTTTGCCAATTTAGGTCTGTTGTTCGCCGTCGGGGTCGCCATTGGGCTGGCCAACGGAGACGGTGTTGCCGGGTTAGCAGCTATCGTTGGTTATTTGATCATGAACAAAGTTATTAGTACGTGGAACGGGATTACTGCAGAAATTGTCCAGGGGGATCCTGCCTATGCATCGGTACTTGGCATCCCGACGCTCCAAATGGGGGTATTCGGTGGTATCATCGCCGGTTTGATTGCCGCGTTCGCGTATAACAAGTACTTTAACATCAAGTTGCCGGACTTCTTAGGATTCTTTGCCGGGAAACGTTTCGTTCCGATTGCGACCGCCGCGTTCAGTTTGGTGATCGGGATTGCGCTGGCCTACGTCTGGCCGCCGATCGGTACTGCCATCAATACGTTCTCGAGCACGATCATTGAGGCGAACGTGGCGGTTTCTGCCTTCGTCTTCGGATTGGTCGAACGCTCGTTGATCCCGTTCGGTCTGCACCACATTTGGTACTCGCCGTTTTGGTTCCAGTTCGGGGAATATACGAACCAAGCCGGGGATCTCGTCCAAGGGGACCAACGGATCTTCTTCGCCCAACTTCGTGACGGCGTCGAGTTCACAGCCGGGACGTACATGACCGGGAAGTTCCCGTTCATGATGTTCGGATTGCCTGCCGCCTGTCTCGCCATGTTCCACACCGTTCCGAAAGAGCGTCGTAAAGACGTAGAAGGACTTTACTTCTCAGCAGCCCTCACTTCATTTTTGACGGGGATCACAGAACCAGTCGAGTTCTCGTTCGTCTTCGTCGCACCACTTCTCTTCGGTATTCATGCCGTGTTCGCTGGACTCTCGTTTATGACGATGCATTTGCTAAACGTAAAAATCGGGATGACGTTCTCGGGCGGACTCATCGACTACATGTTGTTCGGGGTATTACCGAACCGGACGGCTTGGTGGCTCGTCATTCCAGTCGGTCTCGTCTTCGCGGTCATCTATTACTTTGGATTCCGTTTCGCGATCACGAAGTTCGATTTGAAGATTCCAGGTCGTGACGTCGTCGCTGAAGGACGTGGCGCCCGAACGGTCGTCGGCGATGACCTTCCGTACGAAGTGCTCGTCGGTCTCGGCGGTCCTGAGAATATCAAGCATCTTGATGCTTGTATCACACGACTCCGTGTCACCGTGAACGATGTCAAACAAGTCGATAAAGACTTGCTGAAAGATCTTGGTGCCGCCGGTGTGCTTGAAGTCGGTGATAACATCCAAGCTATCTTCGGACCAAAATCCGATACACTCAAGTCGCAAATTGCCACCATCATCGAAGGTGGCGAGTACAAACCGAAAGAAAAAGCGGTCATCACGCCGGAAGCGGCCGAGCATGCCGACCATCGCTTCCTCGCACCGATGTCCGGTGTCATCTTGTCGCTTGACGATGTACCGGACCAAGTCTTCTCGGGCCGAATGATGGGTGAAGGGTTCGCGATCGAGCCGAGTTCCGGCCAAGTCGTGGCACCGGTCACTGGTCAGATCACGACGTTCTTCCCGACGAAACACGCGATCGGGCTGCTCGCGGACGACGGACGCGAGATTCTCATCCACGTCGGTCTTGATACGGTCAATCTGAAAGGGGAAGGGTTCGTCGCCAAAGTGAAAGAAGGCGACCGCGTCGAAGCGGGAGATATTCTGCTCGATGTCGACCTCGACTTGATCCGTGACAAAGTCCCGTCGCTTATCACGCCGATCATTTGGACGAACGGGGACGGTAAAGTCGTCGTCGTACCGTTCGGAGAGACGGTCGTCGCCGGGGAAGCGCTCGATTTTAGAACGGATGACAAAGGCGCGGAATAAGCGCAAAAAAAAGTGGCTCTCGCAATTTTGCGAGAGCCACTTTTGATTATGCTTTAATATCGAATTTTTGGCTGATGAAGTTGACGACTTCTTCGGCTGTATCCATGTTGAGGACGTCGTTGACGATCGCTTCTGTTTCAGCTTTCGTAAGACGTTTGACGAGGCTACGTGCGCGAAGGACGCTTGAAGCCGACATCGAGAACTCGTCGAGGCCAAGTCCGAGCAGGATTGGAATCGCGAGCTCTTCTCCAGCCATCTCGCCACACATGCCGACCCATTTGCCTGCTTTGTGTGCTTCTGTGATGACGTTGTGGAGAAGGTTCAAGATGGCCGGGTTGAACGGCTGGTACAAGTACGAGACTTTCTCGTTCATGCGGTCAGCTGCCATCGTGTATTGAATCAAGTCGTTCGTGCCGACAGAGAAGAAGTCGACTTCTTTCGCAAATTGTTTCGCCATGACAGCTGTCGAAGGAATTTCGACCATCATCCCTGTCTCGTAGTTACCGACAGCGATGCCTTCTGCTTTCAACTTCGCTTCTTCTTCGAGAAGAAGGGCTTTCGCCGCGCGGAACTCTTCAAGTGTCGCGATCATTGGGAACATGATAGCGAGGTCACCGTGAGCCGAGGCGCGGAGAAGGGCGCGAAGTTGTGTGCGGAACAAGTCCGTTTCTTCAAGGCAAAGGCGGATGGCGCGATAGCCGAGGAACGGGTTCATCTCTTTCGGGAGGTCGAGGTAAGATAATTCTTTATCTCCACCGATGTCGAGCGTACGGATGACGACTTGTTTGCCTTCCATACCTTCGATTACTGTTTTGTATGCAGTATACTGCTCTTCTTCAGTCGGGAACGTTTCTGAATCCATGTAAAGGAATTCTGTCCGGTAAAGACCGATCGCATCAGAACCGTTTTTAAGAACGCCTTCAAGGTCGTTCGGTGTCCCGATGTTCGCCGCGAGTTTCACTTTATGACCGTCTGCAGTGACAGACTCTTCGTTGACGAGTTGCTTCAATTCTTCTTTGTACGCTTCGAATGACGCACGTTTTGCGACGTATTCATTGACTAGTTCTTCAGACGGATTGACGAAAACGTCTCCTTCTGTCCCGTCGATGACGACGAGGTCGCCGTTCTTGATTTCTTCGAGTGCGACTTTTGTTCCGACGACTGCCGGGATTTCAAGTGAGCGCGACATGATGGCCGAGTGTGACGTACGACCGCCAATGTTTGTCGCGAACCCTTTGACGTATTTGCGGTTGAGCTGAGCCGTGTCAGACGGTGTCAAATCTTCAGCGATGATGATGACTTCCTCTGAAATTGAAGCAGGTGTCATGAACGTGACGCCGAGGATGTGGGCCATGACGCGTTTTGTGACGTCGCGGACATCAGCCGCGCGCTCGCGCATGTACTCGTTGTCCATCGATTCAAAGATCATGATCATCGTTTGAGCGACTTCATCGAGCGCTTTCGCAGCGTTCATGTGTTCGCTTTCAATTTTTTCGTTCACTTGCGAGACGATTTCTGGGTCTTCCACGATGAGCAAGTGAGCCGAGAAGATCTCAGCCTTGTCTTCTCCGAGTTCACGCAGTGTGATCTGGCGGATTTCTTCGAGTTCTGTTTTCGACTGATCGATGGCTGCTTGGAAACGCGCCTTCTCAGCGGCTACATCCTCGATTTTGTTCGTCGGGATGTCAAATGAAGGTGTCTCCATGACGAATGCTTTCGCAACTGCGATTCCTGCAGATGCGCCAATACCTTTAATGTGTGACATAAGCGTAATCCCTCTCTTCAAAGATATAGTGTTCTTTCCAACGGTTACCTCGTTAGTTCTTACCCGAAATGAAAAAGGAACTAACGAAAACCCGGAAGATTAAAGTAGCAACGGTCTACTACTAGGGGAAGCCTCGACCGAACAAAATGGCCTCGCCTCGAGCACGAGGGATGCCTGATTGCGTACTTTCCTATCCTATCATAAAATAAATCATCGTCACAACGAGGAGATAGCTTTTGAATTTGAAGAATTAGCGACGATTGCGCATACTATTTCATTATTTCGATGAAGTTCGTTATGCTTACCCTATATAAAGAAGGGAAGTGGCAAATATGTATCAATTCGCTGAATTAGACTGGACCGGTTCACACGACACAGTCGTTGTCGGAATCGGGGCGGCCGACGCCGTCGAAGCAGGGCTCGACACGTTGTTCAACGGGCGCGTCAAATCGCTCATCCAGTCAGCTGACATCTCGACGAAGACAGGGGAAGTGTCGATCGTGCCGACGTTTGAGGGGAATATCAAACGCGTGCTGTTCGTGGGTTTAGGACAACGCAACGATTCGTCCGTCGAAAACTTACGGAATTGGTTCGGGAAAGTCGCGAAAGAAATCAAAGCCCGCGCCTTCACGGACGTCGCGGTCGCGCTCGACACGTTTGAAACAGGAACGGCGAGCTTGTTCGCCGAAGCGTATGAGATGGCGACGTATGAGCATCCTACATACAAGTCGGCGCCAAAATCGGCGGCACCGGACGTGACGATCACCCTTTTAGGAGACGCGAACGAAGCGGACGTCGAAGCGGGTGCCGCATACGGGCGTGGGGCCAACGTCGCTCGGACGTTGACGATGATGCCGGCTAACATTTTGGACGCAGTGGCGCTAGCTGACTACGCCGTCGACCTGGCCGAACGTCATGGTTTCAGCCATCGAATCATTGAAAAAGAAGAGATGGAGGCGCTCGGTATGGGGGCGCTGCTCGCCGTCAATCAAGGTTCGACAATTCCGCCGAAGTTGATCGTGCTCGAGTACAACGGTGCCGGTGACGATGCGCCGATTGCCGTCGTCGGAAAAGGTGTCACGTTCGACACGGGCGGTTACTCGATCAAGCCGAAAGACGGGATCGTCGGGATGAAAGGCGATATGGGTGGTGCGGCCACCGTGCTCGGTCTGTTTGAGACGCTCGCGACGACGAAACCGGCTGTCAACGTGCTCGGCGTCATTCCGGCAACGGACAACATGATTTCAGGAGACGCGTTCAAACCGGACGACGTCATTACGGCGATGAACGGGAAAACGATCGAAGTGCTCAATACCGATGCGGAAGGACGACTCGTTCTTGCCGATGCGGTGACGTTCGCGAAGACGTATGAGCCGAAAGCCATCATCGACGTAGCGACGCTGACAGGCGGTGTACTCGTCGCGCTCGGTACTGAGGTGACAGGTTGCCTGACGAACGACGACTCGCTCTATGAGGCACTAGAGACGGCGAGCCGAGCAACGAATGAGCTCGTTTGGCAAATGCCTTACTTTGATGTGTTCATCAAGCAAGTTCGGAAATCTGAAGTCGCTGACTTGAACAACTCACCGGGCCGTTACGGTCATATGATTTTCGGTGGCGCGTTCGTCGGCGAGTTTGTCGGTGACACGCCGTGGCTCCACCTCGATATCGCGGGAACGAGCGAGCGTTCTGCGGCGAGTGATCTCGGTCCAAAAGGCCCGACCGGTGTCATGGTACGTACACTTGCGTCAATGCTCGAAGGATGGAAGCGTTGAAATTCGGATTGATGTTGATCGGTTTGGCCATCGTCGCAGGTCTCGGCTATGCGGCTTGGCCGAGCCAGTTGTTGTTGGGGGTATCCGTCTTTAGTGCGGTGCTCGGAGTTTTGTTTTTGATTCAGGAGGGACGCCGTGGTCGGAGTAGGAATTGATGGGGCACGCGGAGGCTGGGTACGTATCACGTACGATAGCATCTCGCTGTGCTTGACCATCTCAGAACAGTTGGAAGATTTATTGATTGACGGGGCAATCCACTTCGTCGACATGCCGAACGATCTCGGGACGATCTCAAACCCGGACCGGACGTGCGATGCGTGGATGCGGGCCCAGTTGAAGCAACGGAAGTCGTCGATCTTCACGCCGCCGATTCAAGACGTCGTGATGGAACAGACGTATGAAGCCGCCAATGTGAGAAGCCGCGAACTGATTGGAAAAGGAATCAGCAAGCAAGCATGGAACCTCGTGCCGCGTATTCGTGAGTTTCAAACGATTACGGCTGAAGACGTGTATGAGTCGCATCCGGAAGTCTGTTTCGCCGTCATGACCGGACACGAGGCCGATTTCAGCAAAAAGACTGAGGCCGGCGAGGCCGAACGGATCGAGCTGTTGCGGCGCTATTCGAAAAGTTCGCCGTGGAAGTGGAAGATGTCGAACGTCAAAGTCGACGATATCATCGACGCATGTATCCTTGCCGTCGCCGCCTATGAGGCCGGGACGACAGGCTTAGAGACGCATCCGCATCAAACAGAGGGATTACCGTTCGTAGCGGTACCGAAGACAAAAGAGCGATGACCGCGTCATCGCTCTTTTGGTGTCTGGATCGGTCCGAGGACGAACTTCCATATGTAATGAAATACTTGGGCGTTGTAGAGTGCTTTCAGCAATACCGCGAGGACTGGTCCTAAAATGAAACCGAGGACACCGAACAGTTGCAGACCGACAAAGATCGAGATCAAAGCCGCGAGCGGATCGAGGCCGATATGAGAGCCGACGATCTTCGGCTCGGCCAAGTTACGTTGGACGATGACGAGGATATAGAGCACGAGAAGCCCGATCGCGCTGAACCAGTCGCCTGAGATGGCCGCGTAGGCTGCCCATGGCACTAAGAGTGTCCCGACACCGAGGTAAGGCAACAGATCAAAGAAGGCGGCTAACAAGGCGAATGAGAACGGGTTGTCGACACGTAGAATGAACATCCCGACCAAGACGATTCCGAACGTGATGGAAATGAGGGTCAATTGGGCCCGGACATAGCCGAACAAAGCCGAACGTAAATTGAGCATGACGAGTTCGAACTCTTTAAAGCCTTTTCGTTTATTCAACCGTTCGATCGAACGCATGTAAGACGGCCAGTCTTTCGTGATGAAGAACCAGGCTAGGACGATGACGACGAACAAGAGCAGGACGAGCGGGAGTGCGCTCAGGATGTCTTGCAGGAGCCCGGCGACACCTCGTGACAGGACGCCGATCGCGGCACCGAGTTGGACGCCGATTTCAGTGATGCCACCTTCGAGCGATGTCGTTTGACCAGGGTTTAACCGCTGGATGCTGTCGTAGGCGTCGTTGACGAACGGGGCGATTTTTTGATTGAACATACGCTGCACGTAGGCAGTGAACGTCTCGATCTGGTCTGGAAGTTTTTCGGCCGCAATCGTCAAGTAACGGATCAATTGGGTGACGACGATGGCGATGACGCCGCTGACAAGACTCATGACGATTAGCAGTGAAACGAGGGTGCCAAGGGCACGCGGGATCTTCGTTTCACGCTCGAACAAGTTGACGAGGGGGACTGTCAACAAGGATAACAAGAAAGCGAACACGAAAGGATACGTGTACGTAAAGAGGACGCTCAGTCCCCAAATAACGAGCACGAGTCCGATGCCGACAAGGAGAAACCGAAGTAATTGCCAAAGTCTTACAGGAGACATGAGGCGTTGCCCCTTTCCTAACAATTGGATTGAGCATAGTATACCACGCAACTGGTAAATGAAGAGGATGGATAGGTGAGTAAATATGAAGGAGATTCAACAGAAAATCGATCGGATGATTATCCACTTAGGAGGATATTGGCGGCCGTTATCAGGCTTGGCAAGGTTATTAGAAGAAGTGGGGGAAGTGGGTGGTGCCTTGCATGACCAGGACGAAGCAGCGCTCGTGGAAGAGCTGTTAGACGTATTCGTCATTTCAACTTGTCTCGCCAATCAGTATGCGATCGAACTTGACGATCAATCGAACGGACGAGGCGAGCGCCTCGTTCATCACGCTTACTATTCGCTCGTTCGGGAAGCGGGGGAGGTTGCCCGGACCTTGAACGCCTACGAAGGGGATAAAAAATTGAAAGCATCATCGACACCGGGTTCGTTACAGTATCGAATCGAGAGCGTCCAAGCAGCGGTGTTCGATATCGCACGCGAGATTGAGCTTGATTTGTATGCGGAAATCGGTTCGCTGATCGATGAGAAATCCGCGCGCGATTTCGGGCGGTTCGATCATACGCCTGATCCGATCACCGAATCGTCGGTGCGATTGTACACGCGTTTTAAACCTGGTCGATATTGGGGAGGAATTGAGGCTAAACCTTCGGAGGAAGCGAGCCGATATAGAGAACGAGAATATAACATGGAACGATTTTTAAAGATTGCCCATGTCGAAGGGCTGGATGGGTTCGTCGTTCGTCAACCGGACGAGCCGTTCATCATGACGTCCTCTCTCGAGCAAGACTGGAAGGTGCCGGAATCGTTCATAATCGACGAAGAATGGCATGGAATAGACAAATTTATTATTATTCGTAAAAACTGGTAGAAAAGTATTCCCCTTTTTATCAAAAATATTCATCTTTTTTTCAAATACTTACTTTTTTTTAAAAAGCGTTATGCTACTATGAAGGTGTTGTTAGTAGAAATTAGCGCGAGAAGAAAGGAATATTTTGGATGAAAATGAAGCTATTGAAAGTTGCTCTCATCTTATCGCTGTTGTTGTTCGGTGCTCAAATCCCTGCGGTTGAGGCATCGACATTAGATGGCGAAACGACTGTCAATTTAAACGTTCGATCGAAACCAAGCACGACGGGAGCCGTCATCACGACGTTACCGAAAGGCACGAAAGTAAAGTATGGGACTTATAACCAATCATGGCATAAAGTGTATTTAAATAGTCGCACTTACTATGCTTCGGCCCCGTATATTAAACGGATCGTCTCGTCACCGACGACGATCAAGACGCAAGCAGCATCATCGACAGGCGTCACGACAGAAAACTTGAACATTCGAGTGACGTCACACCGTGATGCAAAAATCGTTACGACGCTTAAAAAAGGCACTGAAGTGAACTATGCCGTCCATAACTCATCATGGGCCAAAGTGTTCTTGAATGGAAAGACGTACTACGCGGCGAAAGCTTACCTTGCGCCAAAGTTAGTCGTTTCAGCGCCTAAAAAGCAATCGGGCTACACGAATCGCGACATTCAGCTGTTCAATCGCACGCTACAAACATCACCGGTCGCGAAAACAATCTCGGCCAAGCGCGCTGTCACGTTCAGCATCCACAACTCGAGCTGGTCGGTTATTTATGAAGGCACAAAGACCTACTACACACCGACTCGAGGAATTACAGCCGGGACACTGAAGCCGGCGACGACGACAGAGACTGGCTACGCGAACCGGGAATTAAAATTGTTCGATACGCGCAACCAAGCATCGAAAGTCGTTAAAGTACTTCCGTTGAACACGGTAGTCGCATCGAGCAAGTACAACTCGAGCTGGTCGACCGTCTATATCGGCAACGACACGTACTACACGCCGACGGCATGGATCACGCCAGGCGTTGCCCCGGTCCAACCACCGACGACGACAAAGCCAGTAGAGACGAAGATTCAAGGGTATGCCAACCGCAACATTAACTTGTTCGGTAAAACGCACCAGGGTTCATCGGTGTTGCTCGTCTTGCCGCAGTATTCGGCAGTGACATACAGCCCATATAACTCAAGCTGGTCGACCGTATTTGTCGGGGCGAAGACATATTACACAGCGACTTCATGGTTGACTGCCGGTGCGGCACCATCAGCACCTGCCGCAGCGCCACAAGGTAAAGTGTTCACGAACACGCCGGGTGACGCCTTGAACGTCCGAGCGACGGCTTCGACCAGCTCGACGGTACTCGGGAAACTTACGCACGGCACGCAAGTCGATCACTACGGTTCAGCGAACGGCTTCTATAAGATCAAGTACAACGGACGCGATGGTTTCATCTCAGCGGCCTTCACGATGGCGACGAAACCGAATGTATTGAGCGGTGCTGTCATCATTCTCGATGCCGGACACGGTGGAACCGATCCGGGTGCAGTAAGAAGTTCGCTTTATGAGAAAACGGTCGTACTCGACGTGACGAAACGTACGGAAGCGTATCTTCGTTCGAAGTATGGTTACGAAGTCCGGTTGACACGTTCGACAGACGTTTACTTGACGCTCAATCAACGTGTCCAAGCGGCTAGAAACTTACGTGGCGATCTCTTCGTCAGCCTGCATACGAACGCGGCGACGTCATCCGCGGCAAACGGAGTCGAAACGTTCTACTCGACCTCATCGGCCCATAGTGCCAAGAGTCGGGTGCTCGCAACGAACATCCAATCGAATTTGATGAGTGAAATGTCAGGGATGAGAAACCGCGGTGTCAAGACGGCGAACTACTACGTCATCACGTATAACACGATGCCGTCAGCGCTCGTTGAACTCGGGTTCATCTCGTCTCCGCAAGATATTGTCCACCTTCGCAGTGAAGCATCGCGCCAGCGCATGGCAATCGGTGTTGCTGAAGGTATTGCCCAATACGTGAGAGCGTACCATTAATTCCAACCTGCTCGCGCAGGAGTATACAGAAGGCCCCGGCTCAAAATGAGCCGGGGCCTTCCTTTTATGTAATAAGCAAGCCCTCGGCCGAATGGGCGAGGGCTTGGCTTATAAGTCGTCGAAACCGTTGGCGTCGGTCACTTTCGCGTATGAGCGTGATTTTTGTTCGAAGAAATCGGATTTCGTCGCGTTGAGCGAGTCGTCCGAATAGGCACGGATCCACGGCATGACGTCCTCGTTGAAGCCTTCATACAAATCGTTCAACCCGATGACGCGCAGGCGTTTGTTGGCAAGATATTTGATGTAATCACGCATCTCGCTGACGTCGAGGCCATCGAGATCACGGAGTACGTATTCGCACCACTCGATCTCGAGATCGACCGCTTGTCCCATCGTGTCGTAGACGAACTGGCTGAAGCTTCCGTCGGCGTCGATTTCCGGGTTCTCGGTCAAGACAGCGCGAAGCAGCTGGCTGACGAAATGCGAATGTTGCATCTCGTCCCGTTGGATATAGCTGATCATCGTCGATGTCCCGACCATCTTCTGATGACGGGCGAGGTTATAGAAGTAGGCGAATCCGGAATAGAAGTTGATGCCTTCGAGGATGACCGAGGCGACGAGAGACTTCGCGAAATTCTCCGCGGTCGGCTCGGCCCGGAAGTCTTCATACAAGTCTAAGATGAACTGATTGCGTTTCATGACCATCTCGTCATCTTTGGCGATATCGAAGATGCGGTTCTGCTCGCTGAGCGGAACGAGACTCGACAATACGTAGCTGTACGATTGATTATGGACGACTTCTTGCTGGGCGATGATGGCGAGCACCGAGTGGACCGACGAGTCGGAAGAGAACATCGCCGACTCGAGAATGTAGCGCGTCTGCACCGAGTCGAGAATCGACAACAAGCCGATGATGCGCTTGAACGCGTCTTGTTCACGCTCGGTCAGTTGCGGCCATTGTTGCATGTCTTTTGACATCGAGATCTCATCTGGGATCCAAAAGTTAGACAGTAACTGTTTATAAATCGTATAAAATTGCGGATAGGCGATATCGTTCCAGTTGACGATCGAACTCGTCTCGCCACCGATAATGGCTGTCGCCCGGTTAGGATGTTTGGGCGACAGTAGTTTGATCTTTTGAATGGTCATAGACGTGAACTCCTTCTTCGGCGTTTCGTGCCAACCGCTCGGTCCAAGCACGGACGTTGTACGGTTGGTTGCGCGGCGACTGTTCGATTTTCAACAGTTCACCGGCAAGGGGGATTCCAAATTTCGAAAGGTGGTACGCCATCTCGTCGACAGCGCGGCAGAAATGAACGAACATCTTGTCACCCGTCCCGAAGACGGCGGCTTGACGAATCGGTACCGACTGCTCTTTCAAGAGAAGCCGGAACGTATCTTTCATCTCGTCTGGCAAGACGCCATCGGCCCACGTGTACGACCCGAAATAGACGAGGTCGTACGTGGCGAGCGCCCCGGCCTCGCGATGGCCGATGCGGTCCGCTTCGTACAAGACGGCACGGTCACCCCGATTGACGTGGGTCGCCTGAATCAACTCGGCGACCTCTTCTGTATTCCCGCTCATTGAACTATAGACGATTGCGACGTTCATGGTTAGGTCCCACCTTTCGTTAAACAGATGTTACGACGAACACGATTCGCATTCATCGACTTCGACGGTCGTTGAACGCGTGTAATAGATCGATTTCATACCGAGCGACCATGCCTCGAGGTGCATCCCCAGCATTTCAGTCGCCTTCACGTCGTTCTTGACGTATAAGTTGAAACTGATCGCTTGGTCGATGTGGCGTTGGCGGGCCGCGTTTTGACGGATGCTCCAAAGTTGGTCGACTTCAAACGCTGATTTGTAGAACCAGTTCGTCTCCGAGTTGAGGTCAGGGACGGTCACTGGGATCTTATAATTTTTCTTTTCTTCCGAATATACTTTCTTATAAATCGGGTCGATCGAAGCGGTGCTACCGGCGATGATCGCTGTCGACGAGTTCGGTGCGACGGCCATCATGTAGGCGTTGCGGACACCGTTTTGGTGAACCTCGGCCGCGAGGCCGTCCCAGTCGAGCTCGTCGTGCGACCGGTAGTTGCGGCGACTGAAGTATTCGCCCGTGTGCCATTCCGAACCTTCGAACACGCCGAACGCGCCTTTTTCTTTCGCGAGTTCCATCGAAGCGTGAATCGTGAGATAGGCGATTTTTTCGTAAAGTTTCTCAGCGTACTGGACGGCGTCGACCGATTCCCAGCGGATGCCTTCGAGGGCGAGCAAATGGTGCCACCCGAACGTGCCGAGACCGACAGAACGATATTTTTGGTTCGTGATCATCGCTTGTGGCACTTCGATCGTGTTCAGGTCGATGACGTTATCGAGCATTCGCATTTGAATCGGGATGAGGCGCTCGAGCACGTCGGATTTGACGGCGCGCGCGAGTGCGATCGAGCTCAAGTTACAGACGACAAAGTCGCCCGGCGTCTTCGTGATGACGATTTTCCCGTCTTGCGTATACTCTTCGTCGATTGTCGTCGCCGACATGTTCTGAGCGATTTCTGAACAGAGGTTGGAGCTGTAAATCATACCTGCATGTTTGTTCGGGTTGGCGCGGTTGACCGCATCCCGGAAGAACATGTACGGTGTGCCCGTCTCGAGCTGTGAGCGCATGTAGCGTTTGACGAGGTCGATGGCCGGCACAGTTACACGCGTGAGCTCCGGATTATTGACACAAGCTGTATATTTCTCGGTGAACGAACCGCCGTTGTCCGTCTCGTCGTAGAAGTCTTCAAGGCTGAAGCCCATGACCGTGCGAATCTCATGCGGGTCGAACAAATGCCAATCGCCACGCGCTTCGACGGTACGCATGAACAAGTCCGGTAAACAGACGCCGGTGAACAAGTCATGAGTGCGGAGGCGCTCATCGCCGTTGTTCAACTTGGCATCGAGGAATTCAAAGATATCCTTGTGCCAGATGTCCAAGTAGACGGCGATCGAGCCTTGACGCATGCCGAGCTGGTCGACCGAGACGGCCGTGTTGTTCAACTGCTTCATCCAAGGCAACGCGCCGCTCGAGACACCTTTGAATCCTTTAATGTCACTTCCGCGTGAACGGATTTTGCCGAGGTACACCCCGATGCCACCGCCGCCTTTTGAAAGTGTGGCCACGTCCGTGTTCGAGTCGTAAATACCGCGGAGTGAATCGTCGACCGTATCGATGAAGCAAGAGCTAAGCTGCCCGTACGATTTACCAGCGTTCGAGAGCGTCGGCGTGGCGACGGTCATGTACAGGTTCGATAGCGCCCAGTAGGCTTCTTCGGCAAGTTGGACCCGCTTAGACGCGGCCTCGTTTTGCATGAGCGTCATGGCGATGACCATAAACCGCTCTTGTGGGAGCTCATATAAGTTTTTGACGTGATCGCGTCCGAGGTAACGGTCCGCCAACGTCCGTAGGCCGATGTAAGTGAAGAGACGATCGCGTGACGGGTCGATCAACGTCTCTAAATAAGCGATATCTTCTTTAGAGTATGTGTCAATTAACGCCGACGTGAAGATGCCTTTGTTCGTCAGCGTCTCGATCATCGAATAGAGTGAGCCGTAACGCATCGAAGCGTCATACCCGCGGTTGCGTGCTGCTTCAAGGTAGAGACGGTTTAAGTACATCTCGGTCGCGACGAACGTCCAGTCCGGCTCTTCAGCCTTCAACATATCGAGGGCGTGCATCGTCATCAAGTCATATACTACATCTTGTGTCAGTGATTTTGAATCGAGTGCTCGAATCAAACGTTCCTCGTAGCGTGCGACGCTGAGCTGCGGGTAACGTTGTGTTAAGGATTGGATCAATGTCGCTACGTCGGCAAGGGTTGGTGTTGCCGGCAACATCGTCTCGTGGTGGATAGGGGATGTCAAAACGATCACTCCTTCTTCGGGTGTAGAAATTATAAAGGTATAGCGGAACTTGTCCGATTCAACGTCAATGGGGATAGAACGTGATAAATATCCGTTAACTATATATTGACGTTTTATTCTCTTTTTAATCATAAATCACCCATATTTAGTTTTGCAATCATTGAAATTTATAAAACTGTGACGATGCGAATTACTTTTACTCTAAAACGGCTCTCTCAACCGTTTTGAGACGTGATATGAGACGAAAAAAAGATTTACCAACTCCCGAGGTCAAAGCTGTCCACTTTTTTTGTAAGCGTTCAATCTGGTTTGTCAATACGAAAAGAGAGGAGAACGTCTTTGATTTCATGAATCAGTAAAAAAGTTATGACCAGGAACCAATACTAGATATAGTGTTGTCTCGATTTGAAAAAGCGGGAAATCCGAGGTAAGGCTAGCGCCATCGTCAAAAGTGCGGTAGATTGAGGAAGTACGATATACTATCAAGGCTAAAAAGAAGGGTTTTAAAAATGCGTTCAGAAGATTTATTATTAGCATGGGACCCGCTCGGTTACGGGCTTGGGTCTTACGGGCCAGAGTTCGATGACATCACAGTGGCGCTCGTGCAGATCGACTCGGAAGCGGAGTTGAATGAAACGATCCGTCGCATTCTAACGGATTCGTTTGGAGAGTGCCCGTCTGAGGACGACACGCGCGCCATGGCCAGACAATTACTTACATCTTCAGAAGCTTGTCAATTATAAGGGGGAACCAACATGTTACGAATCGATCCAACACCTAATCCAAATGCAATGAAAATCACGCTTCCTGAAAACGTCTTCGGAGCTAAGAGCCAAAGCGTGAAAGCCGGCGAATCAACAGAGCAACCGCTTCTCGCGAAACTCGTCACGATCGAAGGTGTCGAGAGCGTCTTCGCTTACGGCGATTTTGTCACAGTATCAAAAGAGAACGGCGTCAGCTGGGAAGCGATCTTACCGCACGTCGAAACTGCTTACCGCGGATGAACCCGCTCGTTTCGATCGTCATTCCGGCCTACGCACGCGAGGCGGAACTGACGGAACTACTCGAGAGTTTGACGGTACAGACGTTTCAACAGTTCGAAGTGCTTGTAGTAAATAATGATGGGCCGCCAAAGCAACATCTTTTGGCGCCTTTTTTGAATCGATTGTCGGTTCGGTTGATCGAACTTGAAGAAAATCATCACGTCAAAGCGCGAAACCGAGGCGTGATGGAGGCGAGAGGCGAATACATTCTTTTATTAGATGACGATGATTTACTCATGCCGACCCATATCGAACGAGCACTCGATGATTTGACGACGGCAGACCTCGTTTTCACCGATGCGGAACTGTTTCGGTTCACATGGCAAGACGGGCGGCGGGTCGTCACGGAGTGGGAGGCGTTCGCCTACGAGCTCGACTTGGACCGGATTCGGCAAGACTCGACGTTCATCCCGTCCGGCACGCTCTACCGCAAGCGGCTTCACGACGTCATCGGCATGTTCGATGAGACGGTTTATAACTATTGGGACTGGGACTTTATTTTACGTGTGATCGAGCACGGGACGGTCGTTCATCCAGCCCGGGCGACGGTGCTCTACGCTTTTAACGGAACCGACAACTTATCGGCGAAACAAGATGAGACGCGTCGACGGTACTTTGAGCGGTTTTGTCAAAAACACGGCTTGGTGAATATGGAGATGAAGAATTTTCACATCGTCCAGTCCGAACGGCGGGACTACGTGAGACAGACAGAAAGGTCGTTCGCAGGGACGTTTCCCGGTAGAACGGAAGGAGACAACTAATATGTACACAACAAAAGAGTTAGAACTTTTGGAATTGCTTGAAGAAAAAGGATACCTCGAGACGAAGTTGCTCGCGGACTTGCTCGCGACCGATGAGGCGACCGTCGAAACGATGCTCGAGAAGTTCAAAGCGGACGGCATCTTGCTCGGTTTCCGGGCGATGATCAACTGGCAGAAGATCAACCGTCACGATGTCACGGCGTTCATCGACGTCAAAGTCACACCGAAGCGAGGTCGCGGGTTTGACGAGGTAGCCGAGCGGATTTACCGCTTCCCGGAAGTGACGGCTCTCTATTTGATGTCGGGCGCGTACGACCTGCAAGTCGTCATCCGGGCGAGTTCGCTCCAAGACGTGGCGTCGTTCGTCTCGGATAAACTGTCACCGCTTGACTCGGTCGTGTCGACGACGACCCACTTCAAGTTGAAGACGTACAAGCATGACGGTATTTTGTTCACCCCGCAAGTCGAAGACAAACGGTTGAACATCACGCCATGAAGTCGCTATCGAATCAAGTCGTCTCGATGAAGCCGTCTGGCATTCGCCGTTTCTTCGATTTGGCACAGACGATGGAAAATGTCGTCTCTCTTGGGGTGGGAGAGCCGGACTTCATCACGCCATGGAACGTCCGCGAAGCGAGCTACGCGGCACTCGAGCAAGGCTATACGGCTTATAGTGCCAACGCGGGCCTACTCGAGCTGCGTGAAGCGATTGCTCGTTACATGACCGACCGTTTTGACGTCACGTATGACCCGGCGACCGAACTGATCGTCACGACAGGGGCGTCTCAGGCGCTCGATATCGCCTTCCGTGCTTTATTGAACCCAGGTGACGAGGTTCTCGTCGTCGAGCCAGCTTTCGTCTCCTACGGGCCGCTCATTGAATTAGCCGGTGGGACCGTCGTCCCGGTCGCTTGTCGTCCGGAATCCGGGTTCCGCTTGAATCGGGACGACGTCGCAGCAGCGATCACGGAACGGACAAAAGCGATTTTGCTCTGCTTCCCGTCGAACCCGACCGGCGCGACGATGACGGGCGACGAACTTGCCGAAATCGCGGAACTCGCTACGAAACATGATTTGTGGGTTGTGAGCGATGAGATCTACGCAGAGCTGTCTTACGATGCCCCGTTCACGAGCTTTGCGACGCTCCACGACATGCGCGAGCGGACGATCGTCATCAACGGTTTCTCAAAAGCGTTCGCGATGACCGGATGGCGCCTCGGCTTCACGTGTGCACCGGAAGTCGTGACCCGGGAAATGCTTAAAGTGCATCAGTACGGCATGATGTGTGCGCCGACGCTCGTCCAATTTGGAGGGCTAGAGGCGTTGCGCAGCCGTGACCAACACGTCCCGAAGATGGTGAAGAGTTATCGCCAGCGTCGTAACTATTTTATCCAGGCGTTAAACGACGCAGGTCTCCCGACCCACGTCCCGGGTGGTGCGTTCTATGCATTCCCATCCATCCGCCATACCGGGCTTTCGAGCGAAGAGTTCGCCGAACGGTTGCTGCTTGAAGAGCGAGTGGCGGTCGTTCCGGGCAATGCGTTCGGAGCGAGCGGGGAAGGCTTTGTCCGTGCGAGTTATGCGACGTCGATCGAGCAACTTCAAGAAGCGATCCGCCGTATCGATCGGTTCATGAAACAGTTTGAACTGGCAACATCAACGACAGACTCTCAGCGATGAGGGTCTGTTGACGTTTTGACGATAAGGTTAACGGTGATCGCGCCTCGCCACGACCGAATATCGACCGATTATTCTAAAATGGGTTGAACGATGTAACATAAAATGGGAAGATAAACGAAAGTGGCGTGTGAATATAGATTATGGGGTCGAGATTGAGGGCGGATTAGAAGGTAAATGAGTGAGGCACCCGAACCTTGAACATTCGTACGAACCGACCGCGACGGACTTGGGGATATCGGTCGGTCGATTCGCGATGAGTTTGGACGAGATGGCTAGTGGGGATGTCTATGACATCGGCTAGCAGCGGACGTTTGCGACATCTTAAAACAAAAAAAGGGCTAGGCGTTAGCCTAGCGGAATCAGGGGGGAATACTTGAAGTCTTGCTTGATTTGTATTTACCCTGAGGTGCGACTTTGAAACGTCAAAATAATCCTAAATAATCTTTTTTACTATTTTCTACACTTTATCGAAAAAAGTATGTTATAGTAAGTTGATGAATTTAGCATAGGAGTGTTTGTAATGGCAAAATACGAAAAAGATCAAGTTTTAAAAGGTAAAGTAACAGGAATTCAACCTTTCGGTGCGTTCGTCGCACTCGACGACGAGACACAAGGTCTTGTCCACATCTCTGAAATCTCACATGACTACGTGAAAGACGTGAACGAGTACGTTCAAGTCGGCCAAGAAGTTGAAGTGAAAATTCTTGATGTTGATGAAGCATCTAAGAAAATCAAGCTTTCAATGAAAGCGACACAAGAAGCACCAAAACGCGAGAAGTCGGCTAAGCCAGCTCGTCGTGGCGCACCACGCCGCAACGAAGCTTCAAACTTCAAGCAAGAAGAAGCGCCAGGCTTCACAGTCCTCAAGGACAAGCTCGAAGACTGGATCAAAAACACGAACTTCAAAAAGTAAGTGATGAAAGGCGGCCTATTCCAAATAGGTCGCCTTTTTTTTGTGCAGGAAATTGAATAGACGTTCCCGAAAGAGAATTAGAGAAAGGAGTGGTCTACATGAAGATTGGAATCATCGGGACAGGGGGCATCGCCACAAACGCACACATCCCGCATTACATCGCGGCCGGGGCGGACGTCGTCGCGGTCATGAACCGGACACGGGAGCGCGGGGAGGCGGTTGCCCGTCAGTTCGGGGTTGAACGGGTTTATGACACGGTAGCAGACATGCTCGATAGCGAGCAACTTGATGCGGTCAGCGTCTGCACACCGAACGCCCTGCATAAAGACCATGTCATCCAGGCGCTCGATGCCGGTTGTCACGTCCTTTGCGAGAAACCGCCGGCCATTTCGGAGCGTGAGGCGGACGAGATGTTACAAGCGGCCAAACGGGCCGGCCGGACGCTCCACTACGGCTTCCATTTCCGGCATCGGACGGACACGCAACTGCTGAAACGCTTGATTGACTCAAATGAACTCGGTCACATCTATGCGGCGACCGCGCTCGCCCTAAGGCGCCGTGGCATCCCAGGTTGGGGCGTGTTCACGGACAAGGAGCTCCAAGGAGGCGGGGCGCTGCTTGATATCGGCGTCCATATGCTCGACCTCGCCCTCTATTTGATGGATTATCCGAAACCGGTCGACGTGATCGGTCATGTCGGACAGTATCTTGGGACGCGTCCGGGTGTCGGGCTGATGGGGGACTGGGACGCCGACAACTTCTCGGTTGAAGACACGGCCCGGGCGATGATCACGTTCGAGAACGGGGCCTCTCTCTTTTTAGATGCGAGCTTCATGGCGAACATCGGGCCGAAGGATACGATGAACGTGGAACTGAGAGGGACAATCGGCGGGGCATCGTTGTTCCCGCTCACGATCCACACGGAAGAACATGGCGCTCTGTTTGACAAGACGCCGGCTCATTTGACGTTACAAGACCCGTACGCGACACAGATTCGCTCCTTCCTTGAGGCGTGTCGGCATGAGCCGTCATACGAGCAGGCCGAACAGGCGGTCCTGCTTCATCAAATCATCGACCGCATATACAGTCAGGGCTAATCACTTTTCAATCCAGAAAAACAGGGTATATAGTGTAGGTGTTACATATTTTTGAAGGAGGATGACTTATGCACAACTTTGAATACAAAAACCCAACGAAATTGATCTTCGGGACGCATCAGATCGAGAAGCTCACAGGGGAGCTCAAAGCGCTTGACGCGAAGAAAGTGATGCTCGTCTATGGAGGCGGGAGCATCAAGAAGAACGGGACGTATGAGGAAGTCGTTGCTGAATTAAACAAAGCGGACATCGAGTTCGTCGACTTCTCAGGTGTCGAACCGAACCCGCGGATTGAAACGGTGAGACGTGCGGTCACGAAAGCGCGCGAAGAAGGCATCGACGCCTTGCTCGCGGTCGGCGGCGGTTCAGTCATCGATTGCACGAAATTGATCTCGGCAGCGATCCCGTATGACGGCGACGCATGGGACATCGTCCTCCGTGACCATATCCCGACTGAAGCGGTACCGTTCGGGACGGTGCTCACGCTCGCGGCGACAGGTTCTGAGATGAACTCCGGTTCGGTCATCACGAACTGGGAGACGCAAGAGAAATATGGTTGGGGCCACCCGCTCGTCTATCCGACGTTCTCGATCCTCGACCCGCGCTATACTGTGTCGGTGCCGAAAGACCAAACGATCTATGGCATCGTCGACATGATGAGCCATTGTTTCGAGCAGTACTTCCACCCGAACCACGCTCCGGTCCAAGAGCGGATGACCGAAGGCGTCTTGAAAGCGGTCGTCGAGTCGGCACCGAAGCTCGTCGACGACTTAGAGAACGTCGACTTACGTGCCATCATCTTGTTCGCAGGCACGATCGCCTTGAACGGGGTCTTGCAGATGGGCGCTTCTGGCGACTGGGCGTCGCACAACATCGAGCACGCCGTTTCGGCTGTCCATGACATCCCGCACGCCGGCGGCCTCGCCATCCTCTTCCCACGCTGGATGGAGCACGTCCTTGAAGAAGACAACGCGGCACGGTTCGCACGACTCGGGACAGAAGTATTCGACGTCGAACCGGGTGCGACCGACGTCGAGACGGCGAAACGCACGATCACAGCGGTCCGTGCCTTCTTCGACCAACTTGGTGCGCCAAGTTCGCTCCGCGACTATGAGATCGACGAATCGACGTTCGAGGCGATCCTTGATTCAGCGATGAAACGTGGAGCGTTCGGACGTTTCCGTACACTCGAACGCGAAGACGTGGCTACGATTCTCGAGCTGAGCAAATAAGGCGATTTGATGCCTATTTTGCAATAATGATTGAACGAATCCGTCGTTTCCGTTTATGATGGGTCATGTATGGCTCTTAGATGAGCGATTTAAAGGAGGAAATGCCATGTCAACAGTACGTTTCGATTATTCTAACGCCCTGTCTTTCGTCGGGGAACACGAAGTCGATCAAATGCAAGAAACGGTGAAAGCACTCCATTCGGTCATCCACGACCGGAGCGGTGCCGGCAGCGATTTTCTAGGCTGGGTCGACCTTCCAACGAATTTTGATACGGATGAGTTCGCACGTATCAAAGCGGCCGCTGAACGAATCCGCGACAACTCAGACGTCCTCGTCGTCGTCGGAATCGGTGGGTCGTATCTCGGCGCTCGTGCAGCCATCGAGATGCTGCAACATTCATTCTTCAACGTGTTGTCAAAAGAGGAGCGTAACGCCCCGCAAGTCTTCTTCGCGGGCCACAACATCTCGTCAACGTACATGACGGAGTTGCTTCAAGTACTCGAAGGCAAAGAAGTCTCAGTCAACGTCATCTCAAAATCGGGAACGACGACAGAGCCGGCAATTGCTTTCCGTGTCCTCAAGCAGTTCATGGAAGAGAAGTACGGCCAAGACGGCGCACGCGAGCGCATTTATGCGACGACAGACCGTGCCCGTGGCGCTTTGAAGACGCTCGCTGATGCAGAAGGTTACGAGACGTTCGTCATTCCGGACGATGTCGGTGGACGGTTCTCTGTCCTCACACCAGTCGGTTTGCTTCCAATCGCGGCGGCAGGCATCGATATCGATGCCCTCATGGAAGGTGCGCGTGACGCGGAAAATGCCTACAGTTCACCTGAACTTTCAGAGAACGAGGCGTACCAGTACGCGGTCGTCCGTAACGCCATGTATGCGAAAGGTAAATCAATCGAACTTCTCGTCAACTACGAACCGGCACTCCACTATGTATCAGAGTGGTGGAAACAGCTTTACGGCGAGTCAGAAGGCAAAGACAACAAAGGGATCTTCCCGGCGGCAGTTGACTTCTCGACTGACCTCCACTCGATGGGACAATACATCCAAGAAGGTCGCCGCGACTTGTTCGAGACGGTCATCCGTGTCACGAACGTCCGTCACGCGTTGAACGTCCCTGAAGACGCACAAGACCTCGACGGCTTGAACTTCCTTGCCGGTGAGACGATCCAATTCGTCAACGACAAGGCGGCAGAAGGAACGCTCCTCGCCCACACGGACGGAAACGTGCCGAACCTCGTCGTCGAATTGCCAGAGATGACGCCATATCATCTCGGCTACTTGTTCTACTTCTTCGAGAAGGCGTGCGCGATGAGCGGCTACATTCTCGGAGTCAACCCGTTCAACCAGCCAGGTGTTGAAGCATATAAAGCGAACATGTTCGCGTTGCTTGGAAAACCAGGTTACGAGGAACAAAAAGCTGAGCTTGAAAAGCGCTTAAACCAATGATTTATTGTAGGTCCGCCTCGGCGGGCCTATTTTTTTGTTTGAAACTAGGGTGAGACAAGGTAAAGTGAGAGTAGACACGGGAAAGAAAGGGATGGACTATGTTGACATTCACGGACTACTATCACAATAAAGTCGAGTTGAGCTTCGAGCACTATCCATTTTCGGATACGCCGCTTCACGTCTGGGTCGTCGCCCGCTATGCGGACAAATGGGTGCTCACGAAGCATAAGCAGCGCGGACTCGAATTTCCGGGAGGGAAAGTCGAACCCGGAGAACACGAAGACGACGCGGCGATTCGGGAAGTGTACGAGGAGACGGGAGGTGTCGTCAAGACGCTCCATTATTTAGGGCAGTACCGGGTGCTCGGGCGTGGTGACACCGTCATCAAAAATATTTATTTTGCGGAAATCGAACGGTTCGAGGATCATCCGGCCGTCGATGAGACCGACGGGGCCGTCTTGTTGGACACGTTACCGACGAACCTGCTCCGTAACGGCCGCTACAGTTTCATGATGAAAGATAAAGTGTTGCCCGAAACGATGAAAGTACTCCATGACAAAAAGTTGGTTTGATCGAGTCGACGTCCTGCCTCCTTATGCGGGATACCCCGTTCATCGAGGTTGGTACGAGACGAGTGACGGGGAAGAAGTCGTCGCCTACACGATCACGCCAAAACGCCCGAACGGCCAGGTGCTGTTTTATTTACGAGGCGGCACCGGGAGGATTGGTGACGTCCGGTTGCCTCGGCTAATGCAATTCGCGGCGAAAGGGTTCCATGTCGTGGCGCCGGTCTATCGCGGGAACCACGGGGGAACCGGAAAAGAGGATTTCGGAGGCGCCGACTTAGAGGACGTCGTGTCTCTGTATGACCGCGTTAGCCGGACGCACGAGACGATCCACGCCCTCGGCTTTTCCCGGGGCGGCATGATGGCGTTGTCGCTCGCATCAAAACGTCCCGTCACGTCGGTCACGTCGTGGGCGGGTGTGACGAATTTGGAATGGACGTATGAAGAACAGCGTTCGATGCGGAAGATGTTGCGCCGGATGACCGGGGGAGACCCGGCGGCGGTCCATGAGGCGTATGTCGAACGGTCTCCGCTCTTCAAAGACTGGCAGGCGCCGACGCTACTCATTCATGGGACGGACGACGAGCAAGTCCGGCTTCGTCATGCGACCGCCCTCGCCGACAAGATCGGTTCGCAAGCAGAGCTTTGGATCTTGCCGTTCGCCCATCAGCTCCCGTTCTGGGAAAAATGGAAGACGACGGACCGAGCGATGGATTGGATGTTGGCGATTGCAAGAAAAAATGACTAGTACCCGAGCGGGGTACTAGTCATTTTGAGTTAGAAGACGATTGGGCCGGCCGCGATGACCTTCTCACTCGCTTTCGTGAATCGTTTAAAGTTTTGTTGGAACTTCAAGGCGAGCGCTCGCGCTTCGACATCGTAATGAGCCGTATCTTTCCAAGTGTCACGTGGGTTGAGCACGTCTTGTGGGACGCCGTCGATATGGACTGGGATGTCGACGTTGAAGATGTCGTGCTTCACAGTGTCGACGTCACGCAATTGACCGTTGATCGCGGCGTTCACCATGGTCCGTGTGTAGCTGAGCTTCATACGCGACCCTTCACCGTAAGCCCCGCCGGTCCAACCCGTGTTGACGAGGTAGACGTCGACGTTATGCTGTTCGATCAACTTGCCGAGCATGTCGGCGTATCGTTCCGGGGCGAGCGGCAAGAACGGTGAGCCGAAGCAAGTCGAGAACGTTGCTTGTGGCTCGGTCACGCCGCGCTCCGTCCCGGCTAGTTTTGATGTGTAGCCAGATAGGAAGTGATACATCGCCTGCTCTTTCGTCAACTTGCTGATCGGCGGGAGCACCCCGTAAGCATCGGCCGTCAAGAAGACGATCGTGTTCGGGTGACCGGCCCGTGAAGGGAGCATCGCGTTATCGATGTATTGAATCGGATAAGCTGCTCGCGTATTTTCGGTGAGCGAGATGTTTTTGTAGTCGGGTGAGCGGTCTTCGTTCAAGATGACGTTTTCGATCAACGATCCGAAACGGATGGCGTCATAAATTTGAGGTTCGTTCTCACGCGACAAGTTGATCGTCTTGGCGTAGCAACCGCCTTCGATGTTGAAGATGCCGTCTGGTGACCAACCGTGCTCATCGTCACCGATGAGATGCCGTTCCATATCGGCCGATAGCGTCGTCTTTCCCGTGCCCGATAGTCCGAAGAAGAGCGCCGTCTCCCCGGCGTCCGAGACGTTGGCCGAGCAATGCATCGACAAGACGTGCTGTTCAGGTAATAGGAAGTTCATGACCGAGAAAATCGATTTTTTAATTTCGCCGCCGTATTCTGTTCCCCCGATCAGAATGGTACGTTTGGCGAACGAGACGAGGATAAATGTTTCTGAGTGCGTCCCGTCAACTGTTGGGTCGGCCTTGTAGCTCGGTGCATAAATGACCGTGAACGGGTCAAACGCAGCTCTCGTCGGCCACTCTCGCAAGAACAACTGCTTCGCGAACAAGCTGTGCCACGCGTACTCGGTGATGGCGCGTACAGGTAGCGTGTAGTGCTCGTCAGCTCCAGCCGAAGCTTCGAGATAATACAGCTTCTGTTTCGTCTCGAGATGGGTGAGGACTTTGTCGAGAAGAGCGGTGAACTTTTCTTCTGCGATCGGCTGATTGATCGGCCCCCAGTCCACTAACGAGTTGCTGACTTCATCTTGGACGACGAATTTGTCTTTCGGTGACCGTCCTGTGAATTTCCCTGTACTGACCGATAAAGCCCCGTCTTTCGTCAGTACGCCTTCACCGTTACGAATGGCTTCTTCCACCAGTTCTGGAACCGTTAAGTTCCGTAATACATCGGCACCCTTAATTAATTCTTCGATTTTCAGGAGCGTAGTCGCCATCCTGAATCCCACCTTTCCCCTAAATAGATGTGGATGAAATCCGCATACTTCCGCGTTTAATTAGTATGACATTTTCATTATATGTGACACACTAATCGAAAACAAGCATTTCTTTACCCTTTAAAGTAAGCGCTTTCTTACAAAGACATTCTAACATATTCTGTATAAGCGGGGAGTGAAAAAACGGAAACCGTCAAAAAAATGTTTGATATTTCACAAACATAAATGATTTCCGTGATTACGAAGAAATTTACAAATTAAGCAGATACGCTTGACAGAACGGTATGGCATTTATATGATGGTGTTCGTAACGGATACTCTTATTCTGAGCGGTGGAGGGAACAAGGCCCTACGAAGCCCAGCAACCGTCCGATCCTGTAGTCTTTTTCGGAAAAGGTGCTATCCTGAAGCGAAGCGACAGCTTCGAACGATAAGAGGGTAAGGAAGAACGATTCAACCTTTCCCATTGAACGTGGCGAAAGGTTTTTTTCATTACCGTCCCAAAGCAACGCGTAAGGGGAACGAGTACCGTCCACACATCACCCTTATTAATAGGAGGTTTTTCGAAATGTCAAACTTGAACCGTCGACTTTTCACTTCGGAGTCCGTCACTGAAGGACATCCGGATAAAATTTGTGACCAAATCTCAGATGCGATTTTGGATGCAATTTTGGCTGAAGATCCAAACGCCCGCGTTGCGGCTGAGACGTCTGTCACGACAGGTCTCGTGCTCGTAGCTGGTGAAATCACGACATCGACTTACGTGGATATCCCGAAAGTTGTACGTGAAACTGTTCGTGAGATCGGCTACACGCGCGCCAAATATGGTTTTGACGCTGAGACTTGTGCTGTACTCACAGCAATCGACGAGCAGTCAGCAGACATCGCACTCGGTGTCGACCAAGCGCTCGAAGCTCGTGAAGGTCAAATGACTGACGAAGAAATCGATGCGATTGGTGCCGGTGACCAAGGCCTCATGTTCGGTTATGCAACGAACGAGACACCTGAACTCATGCCGCTCCCAATCTCACTCGCTCACAAATTGTCACGTCGCTTGGCAGAAGTCCGCAAAAACGGAACGCTCACTTACCTTCGTCCAGACGGTAAGACGCAAGTAACTGTTGAATACGACCAAGACAACAACCCGGTCCGTATCGATACGATCGTCATCTCGACGCAACACGCAGAAGACATCACGCTCGAGCAAATCCAAGCGGACCTTAAAGAACACGTGATCGCAGCAGTCATCCCGGCTGAACTCATCGATGCCGAGACAAAGTACTTCATCAACCCGACTGGCCGTTTTGTCATCGGTGGACCACAAGGTGATGCAGGTCTTACAGGACGTAAAATCATCGTCGACACATACGGTGGATATGCTCGCCACGGCGGTGGTGCGTTCTCAGGTAAAGATCCTACCAAAGTTGACCGTTCGGCAGCATACGCGGCCCGCTACGTGGCGAAAAACCTCGTTGCAGCTGGACTTGCTGACAAAGCGGAAGTTCAACTTGCATACGCGATCGGTGTCGCACACCCGGTTTCAATCGCGGTGGACACGTTCGGCACTGGTAAATTGAGCGAGACTGAACTCGTTGAACTCATTCGTGAGAACTTCGACCTTCGTCCGGCCGGCATCATCAAGATGCTCGACCTTCGTCGCCCGATCTACAGACAGACAGCAGCTTACGGACACTTTGGTCGCACAGACGTTGAACTCCCATGGGAGCAGACGGACAAAGCGGCATTGCTTGAAGAAGGCGCAAAACGTTTCGCATAAGCATAAAAAAACGACCTTTCGCGAGAAAGGTCGTTTTTTTATTATGCTTGTGGTTTATTTTCGTTTGTTGCGTTCTCGTTGCCGAGTGCTGTATCTTTCGCCTCGACGACTTTCTCACCAATATCTTGCAAATCTGATTTTGTTTCCTGGGCCGTCTCGACGACTTTGTTCACGTCTTCTTTGACCGTGTCGACTTCACCGACAACTTTTTCATAGACGTTTTGCACATCGGTCGACACTTCTTGAATCATACCTGACGCCGATTTCACTTGCTCGATGACTTGAGACGCTTTACCGGCCGGATCTTCTTTGATCGTGTCGACGAGACCGCCGACAGACGACTTCGCATTCGTGAGCGACTGTTTCGTCGTCTCACGGTTCGACGAGCTAAGTAGGGCGATCAGACCGCCGACGAGCGCACCGAGAAGCATCCCGGTCACGACGTTGATTCTAGGACCACCCGAGTTGGTTTGGTCGAATTGGCGATTCGGGTTGTTGGCGTTATCTGCGTGTGGATCGTTTTGTAATGTTGGTTCCATGTCTAAACACTCCTTTGTAAGTTGGCATTGGTACTCATATACCCTAGTTAAAATAGAAAATAACGTTCTGCTTTATTTCGACACGAAAAAGTAATAGAAGGGCAGGATATTTTTTACGTGATGGGGAATGATAGTACTAGATTGGCCAAAAGGGGGAAGCTGTTATGAAGATGCGGGAAGCCGTACCAGAAGATGCCGCCACGATTCGAGATATCGCACTTGCGACCATCAGTGTGACAGATGACGTTCGGTCTAAGGTGATGGAGCGCGCCTATCAACAAGAAGAGATCGTCCGGGCCATCGGTTCGAGTGAAGAAGCGAAAGAACAGTTGTTCATCGTCGGTGAGGCCGAAGGAGACGTCATCGGGTTTTACCATGCGATCGACCGCGGTGATACTTGGGAAGTGCTTCGTCTCTATCTTCATCCGGCTCACCATCGCCAAGGACTTGGGGCAGAACTGCTGACACATCTCCAAGAGCGGAAGGCGCAGCCGATCGAGCTGTATGTCGAGAGTTCGAACGAGCAGGCGATCGCGTTCTTAAGCCATCAAGCGTTCACCGAACTGAACCGAATTCAAGAAGAAGTGTATGATCAACCGATGGAGCTTATCCATTTGCGCTACGACCCACGCTAAGACTCCAGACGGATTTTCTTTCAAACATCAGTCAGCGGCTGATGTTTTTTGTTAGAATTGATGAGACATATACTAATAATGAGGTGACAGCATGACATATGAAGAAGAATCACGAAAAGGGGTTATCGTGATCGTTTACCCGTTGCAGTTCACGTCCCGGCTCAGCGAAGCATTTTTGCAGCGACTCAGTGTCGACTATGAGGTGCTTGTCGTGACCGGACAGACGGTCGGACTGACGGCAGAAGACCATAAACAGCTGATCAAGAACACGCTACGGGAAGCGAGTCAGTCCAAACTACCGATTCACGTCATCGCCTTCAGTCTCGGGGCGCTCTTGACGAACCGCCTCCTGCAAGAGTACGACGTGCCGCTCGGGAGTTTGACATACATCTCCCCGCTCTTTGATTGGCATTCGTCCCGCCAAATCGGCGGGCTCAAGCAAGTCGTCGCCAGTGCGGTCGACCGGTTCCGCCCCGATTTGCCGCTCAGTATGATGACGTTCACCGGCGGCGGGGAAGAGTCGTCTCGTTTCGGCGAGATCACATACGCGCAGTACCGCGAAATCGAAGAAGAGATCGTCGAGCATCAAGAGGAGAAGAAACATTTACCTCGCTTACCGCTCGCTTGCTTCTACGCGCCGGACGATCGTTTCGCCGACGTGAGGCTGACGTTGAACGTCTGCCGCAAAATCGGCGGCGATCAAGTCTACATCCGTCGGCTCGAAGGGTTCCCACACTTTGGCTATGAACGGCTGAACACGAAGTTCGCGGAGACGCTCATCACGTTTTATGAATTGATTCGGGAATAGACAAAAGGCGACTCACGCGAGTCGCCTGTTTTCATGCCCGTTTTTCGATCGCCACGATGAATGGGGGATGATTGATTTGATTGACGAAGCCGTAACGGAGGACGCCGGCTCGTTTTTGGTCGAGTGCCTCGGCGTACGCGAGCACCTCGTCCCGCTCGACTTTCCCGCTCTCATGACCGTGATAGATGACGACGACGATGACACCGCCGACGGCCATCACGTCGAGCAATTGCTCGAGGGCGTCGATCGTCGTGTTGCCGGTCGTTGTGATCGACTTGTCGCTCCCAGGCAAGTAGCCGAGATTGAAGACGGCCGCCGTGATCGGACGGGTTTCATCCGCGACGACCGCCTTGACCGTGTCGTGGCTGTCGTGGACGACCGAGACACGATCAAGCAGATCGGCGGCGGTGATGCGGTCTGTCGTCGCCTTGACTGCCGCCTCTTGGACGTCAAACGCGTAAACGTGACCGCTGCCGACTCGTTCTGCTAGAAACAATGTATCGTGTCCGTTGCCGGCCGTCATATCGACGGCGACGGCACCGTCTGTAACGTGTTCACTTAATAGATGCTTCGCGAACGGTAAAACTCTCATTAATCCCATAGATCTCATCCTTCTTTTTTCCTTGGAAGGAATCACGACGTTCCAACTCGGCGTTGATGGCGTTCAAAACGGCCATTTTGTGCCGGCTCCACGTCGGTCCGATCAATAAGTCGGGTGGACCGTCGCCCGTCAATCGATGAATCACGATCTCAGGCGGTAAGTACTCGAGCTGATCGCAGACGAGCGAGACGTATGTCGTCTCGTCCATGAGTTCGAGCAGCCCTAACTCGTATTGTCTGGCGAGCGGCGTCTGTTTTAAGACGTGGAGCAAATGGATCTTGATTCCTTGTATGTCCATTTTAGCAACTTCTCGGGCCGTGTCGAGCATCATGTCTGGCGTTTCGCCAGGAAGACCGTTGATGATATGGACGCAGACGGAAATGTTCCGGCTCCGCAGTTTCGCGAGACCGTCGAGGAACGTCTTATAGTCGTGGCCCCGGTTGATCTTTTTCGCGGTTGAATCATGGATTGTCTGCAGGCCGAGTTCGACCGTGAGTGACGTCCGCTCGTTCAACTCAGCGAGATAGTCGACGACGTCGTCTGGCAGACAGTCGGGTCGTGTCGCGATCGACAGACCGACGACGCCTTCTTCTACGAGTGCCGGTTCGAACAGTTCGCGCAAGCGCTCTACGGGTGCGTACGTGTTGCTGAACGCTTGGAAGTAGGCGATATACAACGCATGCTTCCATTTCCGATGCAGACGGGCCGTGCCTTCGGCGAACTGGACCGGGATCGGATCACAGGCGTTGCCGGCAAAATCGCCGCTGCCGTCATCCGAACAGAACGTGCAGCCGCCTTTTGAGACGAGGCCGTCGCGGTTCGGACAAGTGAAACCGCCATCGAGCGGGACTTTGAACACTTTCTCGCCGAATTCGCGACGATACGCTTCATTTAATTTGTGAAATCTAGCTTGGCCAAACGGGTTATTCAATGCTATCCTCTCCTTCCTTGCTCATGCTATCACAAGGTGGGGCTTGCTTTACTTCATAATAAGTAATTTTTCTTGACAGTTATGTAGCGTTCCGTTAGCTTGGAGAAGGACTCATCACAGATTCGGCCTTCGTGCCGGATTTTTTATCGTTTAAAGGAATGAAAGGAGTAACGGGTATGAACAATAAAATGCCGATTTCGGTATGGATTCTAGTCATTGCGATGGCGCTCAATACAACGGCGGCGTCTTTTTTATGGCCATTTAACACACTCTATATTAATGGATATTTAGGCGAGTCGATGACGCTCGCAGGTATTGCGCTGCTCGTCAACTCAGCGCTCGCCATCGCGGGTAACTATATCGGCGGGACGTTGTTCGACCGCATCGGCGGGAAGCGGACGCTCGTCATCTCGGTCGGGCTGTTGCTCGCGAGCTCGCTCGGCTTCTTATTGTTTCATGCCACGTTCTTCGGGTATTTGGCATGGCTCGGTTTGATCGGGTTCTCGGGAGGACTCGTCTTTCCGACCGTGTACGCGTTTGCCGGTTTGATCTGGCCTGAAGGTGGCCGGCGCTCGTTCAACGCGATCTACGTCGCCCAAAACGTCGGGGTCGCCCTCGGGACGGCGATGAGCGGTCAAATCGCGCGAATCAACATCGAGTGGATCTTCTATGCGAACTTCTTCTTGTCGGTCCTTTTCGTCGTTGTGCTGCTGTTCGGCCTGCGTTACTTAAAAAACCCGGGTCGCCCAATCGTCCAGTCTCAGCTCGAGGCCGCGGCGACGACGCTCTCTGGCGCGACGATGAAATCGATGTGGTTTGTCGCCATCGGTTATGCCGCACTCTGGTTCGTCTACGTCCAGTGGCAAGGGACGATCGCCGTCCATTCGAAAGACCTCGGTGTGACGATCAGCCAATATTCATTGCTGTGGACGGTCAACGGGGCGTTGATCGTGTTCGCCCAACCGCTTCTCAACCGGGCGCTGCGCTACTTTGAAGACGATTTGAAGCGCCAACTCGTCGTCGGTGCCATCATCTTCCTAGCTGCTTTCATCATCGTCCCGTTCGCGGGAGGATTTACGATGTTCATGGTCGCGATGATCGTCATGACGATCGGTGAGATGTTCATCTGGCCGGCTGTCCCAACGATTGCCGCAAAACTTGCACCTCCGGGTAAAGCCGGACAGTTCCAAGGTCTCGTCAACATCGCCGCGTCGGTCGGGCGGATGATTGGACCGACGCTCTCAGGACTCACGTTCGATTTGCTCGGGATGAACGCTGTGTTTGGATTGCTGCTTCTACTCATTGTCACGGCGCTGTTCTTCTTTATGAAAATTAGTTCGTTGAATCGTCAAACTTGATCCGGATGTCACATCAACCGCGTATCCAATTCGCATGAGGTATTGCAATCTCATGTAAAATTCATGTAAAATATAGTCAGAGGATCCTTTCACATAATCGTTCCGTCGTTCCGTCGTTTCCTGTTTCTAGCCGATGAGGAGATGTACACCATGAACGAAGAAGTCAATTTACTCGTGCTCGCGACCCAATACATGTTTTGGGTCGGGTTTGTCGGAATGGCCGCCGCGACGCTCTATTTTCTAGTGGAACGAAACAGCCTTGACCCAGAATATCGTTCTGTCGCCACGGTCGCTGCCTTGGTCACGTTTGTCGCTGCCATCCATTACTTTTTCATGAAGGACGCCGTCGGGGATTCGGGACTGTTGTCTGAGGTCACAGGTTTCCCAACCGAGATTCGTTATATCGACTGGCTCGTGACGACACCGCTCTTGCTCGTGAAGTTCCCGCTGCTACTCAGTTTGAAAGGGAAGATGAAGTCTGGATTGCTGACGAAATTGATCGTCGCCGACATTATTATGATTGTTTCGGGATATCTCGGTGAATCGTCGATCAACTTGAACGGTGGCTTCACGCAACTTGGATTGTGGGGCTATCTAGTCGGTTGTTTGGCCTGGATCTATATCATCTACTTGCTGTTCACGAACGTTACGAAAGCGGCTGAATCGTCGCCGGCCCCGATTCGGAAAGCGCTACTCAACATGCGCTTGTTCATCTTGATCGGTTGGGCGATTTACCCGATCGGTTACGCGGTCACGCTGTTCGCGACCGGGGTGGAGGTTCAGCTAGTGCGTGAGCTAATCTACAACGTCGCCGACTTGGTCAACAAGGTCGGGTTCGGATTGATCGCTTTCTTCGCGGTGAAAACGATCTCGACGCTCAAACAAATTAAAACGTGATTGTAAGTTCACATTGACGTGGTTTTTTATCTTGCGCTAAAATGAAGAGGTGAGATGAAAATTGCGTTGATAAGGAGTAGTATCGTAGCGTCGATATTGTAGAGAGCCGGTGGTTGGTGTGAACCGGTATATGGACCGCGAGAACTCGCCTTGGAGCTGTTCGCCTGAACGAAAAGTAAGGTGAACCGAAGTTACGCCTCGTTACCGGCGTCTCAAGTGGCAGACATGCAACATGGGTGGTACCGCGGAGAGCTTTCAAGCCTTTCGTCCCATTTACCGGGGCGGAGGGCTTTTTATTATGCAGAGGAGGAAGAAATTTGAGCTATTTTAAACATCAAGACATCGAGCCGAAATGGCAAAAGCGTTGGGAAGAGAAAGATTCATTCCGGACGACGGAAGACCCGGACAAGGATTGTTTCTACGTCCTCGACATGTTCCCATACCCGTCAGGAGCCGGACTTCACGTCGGTCACCCGGAAGGTTATACGGCGACAGATATCATCGCCCGCATGAAACGGATGCAAGGCTATAACGTCCTTCACCCGATCGGTTGGGACGCGTTCGGTCTTCCGGCTGAACAGTACGCCCTCGATACAGGAAACGACCCGCGCGAGTTCACGGAGCGTAACATCGGGACGTTCCGCCGTCAGTTGAAAGACCTCGGCTTCTCGTACGACTGGGACCGTGAGATCAGCACGACCGACCCGAAATACTACAAGTGGACGCAATGGATTTTCACGCAGCTCTATGAGCGTGGCCTCGCCTACGTCGACGAAGTGGCGGTCAACTGGTGTCCGGCCCTCGGTACGGTACTCGCTAACGAGGAAGTCATCGACGGATTGTCGGAACGTGGGAACCATCCGGTCTACCGCGTCCCGATGAAACAGTGGGTGCTCCGCATCACGCATTACGCGGAGCGGTTGCTTGATGATTTAGAAACACTCGACTGGCCGGAGAGCGTCAAAGAGATGCAACGCAACTGGATCGGTAAATCGGTCGGCGCCGAAGTCGACTTTAAAGTCGACGGGCACGATAAAGTCGTGACTGTATTCACGACGCGGCCTGATACACTTTACGGAGCGACGTACGTCACACTCGCACCGGAGCACCCGTTCGTCAAAGCAATCGCGACGCCGGAACAACTCGACGCGGTCGAAGCGTACGCGGAAGAAGTCTCGAAGAAGACCGATCTTGAACGGACTGACCTCGCTAAAGAGAAGACGGGTGTCTTCACGGGCGCATACGCGGTCAATCCGGTCAACGGGGAAAAACTTCCGATCTGGATCGCTGACTATGTCTTGTCGACGTACGGTACGGGTGCGGTCATGGCCGTACCGGGCCACGATGAGCGGGACTATGAGTTCGCGAAAACGTTTGACCTCCCAATCCGCGAAGTCGTCAAAGGCGGTAACTTGGATGAGGCGGCTTACACGGAAGACGGCGAACATGTGAACTCAGGAGCGCTCGACGGTCTCAATAAAGTCGATGCCATCGCCAAAATCATCGAAGAACTCGAACTTGCCGGTACGGGCCGGGCGAAGACGACGTATCGTCTCCGCGACTGGTTGTTCAGCCGTCAACGCTATTGGGGCGAGCCGATCCCGATCGTTCATATGGAAGACGGGACGCTCAAGACGGTATCGATCGAAGAGCTTCCGCTCGAACTTCCGATCATCGATGAGATCAAGCCATCAGGCACAGGTGAGTCGCCGCTCGCGAACGCCGACGAGTGGTTGACGTACACAGACCCGGTGACGGGTGAAAAGGGTCGTCGTGAGACGAACACGATGCCGCAATGGGCCGGCAGCTGCTGGTACTACATCCGCTACATCGATCCGCATAACGAAGACATGATCGCCGATCCTGAGAAGTTGAAGCGCTGGCTCCCGGTCGACTTGTACGTGGGGGGGACGGAGCACGCGGTCCTGCACTTGCTATACGCGCGTTTCTGGCACAAAGTGCTCTACGACATCGGGATCGTCCCGACGAACGAGCCGTTCCAAAAGCTCTACAACCAAGGTATGATTCTCGGTGAGAACAACGAGAAGATGTCGAAATCAAAAGGCAACGTCGTCAACCCGGACGATATCGTCAAATCACACGGTGCCGACACGCTTCGTCTCTATGAGATGTTCATGGGACCGCTTGACGCGGCCATCGCTTGGTCGACAAACGGCCTTGACGGGGCACGTCGCTTCCTCGACCGTGTCTGGCGTTTGTTCGAACAAGCGAAACTCGAAGACGTCGCTGCGACGGCCGACTTTGAGCGCACGTACCATCAGACAGTGAAAAAAGTGACGGAAGATTACGAGGCGCTTCGCTTCAATACGGCGATCTCGCAACTCATGGTCTTCATCAACGAAGCGTACAAACAAGACACGTTACCGAAGCAAGAGATGGTCAACTTCATCAAGATGCTCGCTCCGGTCGCACCACACTTGGCTGAAGAGTTGTGGGAGCGTCTCGGGATGGAAGAAGAATTGACGTATGCGGCGTGGCCGACGTTCGATGAGTCGAAACTCGTCAGCGATACGATCGAGGTCGTCATCCAAGTGAACGGTAAGCTCCGGGCGAAGATGCACGTGACGCGCGACGCTTCGAAAGAAGCGCTTGAGGCGGAGGCACTCGCGAACGAGCGTGTACAAGAGTTCACTGAAGGAAAAACGGTCCGTAAAGTGATCGTCGTCCCAGGTAAACTCGTCAACATCGTCGTAGGATAAGTTAAGGAATGTGTGACATTGTCACACGTTCCTTTCTTTTTGGGGATGCCGTTTTCTTTTTGAGGCGGTTTTGTTACACTAAAGGGCGACACTGAATATAAAGGGGACTAAGCGTCCATGAAACGATCTTACGTACTGTACACGACATTGTTTGCGGTCGTGGTCGGCGTGATTCTTTGTTACGTGTTCGTTTTTTCAGACGAAGACATTCAAAGCCAAATCGCTGCGACATTTGAAAAGATTGAGATTCAAACGAGTCATCAAGCGACGTCGATGCCTCCGGTCGAGGCCTCGCCAGACGAAGAAGACATCGATACGACCGATGCGCTCGAACAAATACAGAATATCGACGAGGTTTACTATAGCGACACAATCGGGGCTTATTTGGTCTTGACGAAAGACCACGACTTCTTTGAAGTGAGCGGAAACGCGAATCGAGTGAACGCTTCGCTCAAGCTCGAGACCGAGAATCAATCGTTCCCGCTCGGTGACTTTATCGGGATGCGTATGATTGCAGAAGATAAAATTTATGCCGTTACATCGACCGGTGTCATCGTGACGATCGCGCGAGAAGAAGGACGTTGGATGGAGCGCGAACGAAAAGCAATCGCCGGGCTTGTCTCAACCGATCGGCTGTTCGGGCTCGGGTACGACAAAGAGACGGAACGGCTCATCATCATGAACCGCACGGCAGCGACACCGGATATCGAACTCATCTACGTTCAAGAACGGATTATGAAGGCGGAAACGCCGGAGGAAGCCGAACCAGCAACGGATGAACCAACCCAATCGGCTGAAGAAACGATCGAGACGGATGCTGTCTCTCCGGAAAACGAGGCACTTCAATCGGAAGGAACGGAAGAAACAGAAGACGTCGAACCGTTGACGGAGTGGACGATTGAATCACGCAAGCCGCTCACGACGGAAGGGATGAGCGCCTCGATTCAACAGAAATTTGAGAAGTTCCGTGGGGTCGGTCTTGTCGAACGGCAAGGACGGATTTACGTCCTCGATTCGGAGGAACTCGTGTTATACACGGTCAACCCAGGCGAAGGGACGATGAACGGTCAAATGGTGACGCCTCGCGTCTACGGTTCGACCGGCATGTTCCTGCAAGACAATGAAATTTTTGCAATCGTACGACCAGACGTGTTCGATCTTGACGCGTTCGTCTCGGTCGACTGATAGGAGCGGATCAAATGAGTAAACGTTATTTTTATGAAGAAGTACGTCAGTTTCACGAAACGTTCGGTCACCCGGAAGCAAGCGTGCCGAGCCCGCTCGAACTTGACCGGGCCGTGAAACGGTCGGTCTGGACGGCAGAAGAAGCGGTCGTCGAATTTTTGCACCAGTCAGCCCGGACGGAAGACGAGTTTTTGCAAGCCGTCGCGACGTTCCAACAAGGGTTTGAGAAAGCCGTGCACAAATCGCTCCAAGAAGCGCCGCCGACGAACGACGTCGACCGGCTCGTCGGTCAAGGGGACGCGCTCACGGACGCACTCTATTTCGTGATGGGGAGTTTCGTCGAGCTCGGGCTCGACCCGGTGCCGCTGTTTGAAATCGTCCAGCGTGCCAACATGGCGAAACTCGGCCCGGACGGATTGCCGATCCTGCGCGCGTCAGACAATAAAGTCATGAAGCCTGAAGGGTGGATGCCACCTGAGCCGGAACTCGAGGCTGAGGTCCGTCGCCAAATGGCAGAAAAATAAGAGAGCGTGGTCACTAGGACCACGCTCTCAGTTTGTTGATGAACCAAATCGTAAAAAGCGATCTGGTTCATCTTTTTTTATGTTCGAGGGCCTTGAGGCGCTCTGCCTAACATAAAATTGAAGTCGAGTCCGCAGTAGCCCGATGTCGACCGTTTACGTTGCTCGTCAGACGGCGCCGATAGGACGAGCGATATCACTCCTGTTAGTCCACGCTCTCTTTACGTTGTAGGCTGGAATGTGGAGAATTCCGCCGCATGTGACCCGGCGCAGTGGCCGGTCGTGAAAGCGGCCGTAATGTTATAGCCGCCCGTGTATCCATGAATATCGAGCACCTCGCCGGCGAAGAACAAACCGTCTGCTTTCTTTGACATCATCGTCTGCGGGGCGATCTCTTTGACCGAGACGCCACCGCCCGTGACGAATGCCTTATCGAAGTCGAGCGTACCGGTCGCGTGCAGTTCGAACGTCTTGAGACGCGTCGCGAAATCGATGACCGATTGTCGTTTCAACTGGCTCGCGTCTTCTTCGCCGAAAGCGAGTTCAGCCAAGAGGAGGTCGAGCATCCGTTCCGGGATGAACCCTTTCCAGACGTTTTTGACGGCACGTTTCGGCTGGGCTTGCACTTGATCCCATAGCGATTGAACGAGCTCGTCGCGCGCCATGTCTGGGAATAAGTCGAGTGACAGTGCGACGACCCGTTCTTTGCTGCGCTTGCGTTCTTTGATCGTATATTGACTGCATCTAAGTGCGATCGGACCCGAGATACCAAAGTGGGTGAAGATCATGTCGCCGCGGTGCGTCTTGATCGGCTTGCCTTTTTTACCGTGCACGGTGAGGGCGACATCACGAAGCGACAGCCCTTGCAACTGTTTCGTCCCGATGAACGAATCGTTCAAGAGGATCGGTACCTCGGTCGGGAATAGTTCTGTGATCGTGTGCCCCGCTTTCTCGGCCCACGGGTACCCGTCGCCGGTCGAACCGGTGTGGGGGACGGATTGTCCGCCGACGGCGATGACGCAGGCCTTGGCCTCGATTCGTTCCCCGTCTTCTAGCTCGACCGCCTCGAACTCATTTGCTTCATTAAAATGGAGCGTTTTCACTTTCGCGTTCTTCCGACTCTCGACCCCGAGCGAATCGATCGCTCGGAGGAGCGTGTTGACGACGTCCTGAGCTTTATCCGTCACCGGGAACATCCGGCCGTTGTCTTCTTCTTTCAACGGGATGCCGAAACCCGTGAACAAATCGATGATGGACTGGTTATCGAACTGGGCGAGGGCGCTATATAAAAAGCGGCCGTTCCCAGGAATGAACTGAATCAACTCGTCGACCGGTTTCCGGTTCGTGACGTTACAACGCCCGCCGCCTGAAATAGCGAGCTTGCGTCCGAGCTTAGAGCCCTTATCGATCAAGAGCGTGTTCGCTCCGGCTTTCGCGGCGGCGTAGGTCGCCATCAGGCCGCTTGGGCCTCCTCCGATGACGATGACATCTTTCATCATAGTATCCCTCGTTTCTGTTTCAAATCGACACGTAAAATTATCGTAACTTTATTATCCGCAACAGTAAGAGTATAATGAGAAACGGTCGTTTTGTAAAACTAGGACATTTCAAACGTTGTATGAATAGATGGAGGTATCTCATGTCATCAAGCGTCAAACAAGATTCAGGACGAGAATCCTTCGTCAAAGGAACGCTGCTCTTATCAGCCGGGAACTTGATTTCCCGAGCGCTCGGACTGCTGTACACGTTCCCGTTCCAAGCGATGGTCGGGATTGCCGGTGTTACGTTATACCAAGCGGCATATACGTATTATGCGCTCATGATCGCCATCTCGACGGCAGGGATCCCGGTTGCCGTCTCAAAATTCATCGCCAAGTATAATGCGCTCGGCGAGTATGGGACGAGTCAACGGCTGTTCCGGCAAGGGATGAAGCTGATGCTCGTGACCGGTGTCGTCGCCTTTTTCTTACTCTTCTTTGCCGCTCCGTGGTTGTCGGAGCTCATGGTCCGCAATTCGGAAAACAATCAACAGTACATCGACTCGCTCACGCTCGTCACTCGAAGCGTCAGTTTTGCGCTCTTGCTCATCCCGGCGATGAGTATGGTCCGTGGTTATTTCCAGGGACATCAAGACATGGCCCCGACAGCCATCTCACAAGTCATCGAACAGATCGTACGCATCATGTTCTTGCTCAGCGGAACGATGCTCGTCTTGTTCGTCTTCTCAGACTCGGAGTTCGTCCGTCCGCTCGCTGACACGCTCGGCGGGACGGCGGCGGTCGAGACGACGGAACTGAACGGATTGAAAGTGCTCGCCGTGACGATCGCGACGTTCAGCGCGTTCATCGGTGCGATCGGAAGCATCGTCGTCCTCGCGATGTACTGGCGCAGACGAAAAGACATTCATCGACAGACCGACAACCCTGAAGGGACGCCGGTCCGCTCGATGAAATCGCTCTTGCTCGAATTGCTCAGCTATTCGATTCCGATCGTCATGGTCGGCTTGTCGACACCGCTCTACCAGTTCGTCGATCAGTTGACGATGGTCAACACGCTGCTCAACGCCGGGAAATCGGTAGCTGAGGCGACGTCGGCGTTCGGTTTTTTGACCGGTAACGCCCACAAGATCGTTTTGATCCCGGTATCGATCGCGGCCAGTGTGTCGATGGCGACGATTCCGCTCGTCACCCGGTCGTTCACACACGGGGACATGGATAAAGTGCGCAATCAAGTCAATCATATTTTCCAAGTGTCGTTCTTCGTGACGATTCCAGCCGTCATCGGACTCGTCGCGCTCTCAGAGCCGTTGTTTGGGACGCTCTTCCCGGGAGACCGGGAAGGGTGGGTCTACTTGCTCCATTACGCACCGAGTGCATTCTTCCTCGCCTATTACTCGGTCGCTGCGGCAATTTTGCAAGGGATCAATAAACAATACTTCACGATTTTCGCGACAGCGATGGGGTTACTAGCGAAAGTCGTCTTGAACGTCCCGTTCGTGTACGCGCTCGGTGGCATCGGCGCCGGGTATGCGACGATTGCCGGATACATCGTGGCGATCATCCTCATGGTGTGGAAGATTCAACGGGCACTTCAGTTCCCATATAAACAACTGTTACGTCGCACGATCCTCATGTTTGCGATGGGCGCGGCGATGTTCGTTGCGGTGTATGGGTCGTTGTTCGTCACACTAAATGACGAACCGAGTTGGAGCAATGACATCGTCGCGACCGTCGTCGGCTTCGGGATCGGGCTCGTCGTGTATGGCTATCTCGGATGGAGAAGCCACTTGGCCGGGAAACTGTTAGGAAAACGATTCCAATATCGGAGGAAAAATAATGCGAATTGATAAGTTGTTAGCCAATATGGGCTATGGTTCACGTAAAGACGTGAAACTGTTATTAAAACAGGGAGCGGTTCGAATCGATGACCAACCTGTGAAAGATGCGAAACGTCACGTCGACACGGACAGTGAGACGGTCACCGTGCTCGGTGAGCCGGTCGAGTACCGTCCGTTCGTCTACTTGATGATGAATAAGCCGGCTGGTGTCATCAGTGCGACCGAGGACAAAGTTGAGTCGACGGTCATCGAATTGATTGACCCGGCTTACGCCCATTACGAGCTGTTTCCTGTCGGGCGTCTCGACAAAGACACGACGGGCCTACTGCTCATCACGAACGATGGCGCGTTCAACCACGCCCTCATGTCACCGCGTAAACACGTCGACAAGGTGTATATCGCCGAAGTCGACGGTGAGATGACGGTCGAGGACATCCGCACTTTCGCGGAAGGAGTCGCTCTCGAGGACGGGTACACGACGAAACCGGCGCGTCTTGAAGTGCTCAGTCAGACGGGCCAAACATCTGTCGTCCGCCTGACGTTGTCGGAAGGGAAGTATCATCAAGTCAAGCGGATGATCGCTGCGGTCGGCAAGCACGTCGAACGGCTCGAACGAGTCCAAATTGGACCGCTCGAACTCGATGAATCGTTACAGCCTGGTGAATACCGTGAACTGACCGAAGCAGAAGTCGAACAGTTTTTGTCATGAATCAGGAGTGAACAGTGAGACCGGATGTCGGAAAGGCATCCGGTCTCACTTTTTATGCAAAAAAAAGAGGATCCGTGAACGGAACCCCTCGTAATTATATTCAATTTGCCGTCTTCAGTGAACGTTTCGATGATGTCCACGTGCCGCGGCTCGGACTTTCTACAAGATTGTTGTATTCAAGTACGTTCAAATCACGCTGGACGGTGCGTGATGTGATGCCGAACTCTTCTACTAGTTCTGAAGTGGTAACGCAATCCCTTTCGTTGATAAATAAATAAATCGACTTAATACGGGTTAGCATGCGATCTGTTGAACCTTTCATTGGATGACCCCCCAATGCGTAGAATGATGAAAGACGAAACCTACGGACGACAAATGAAATATGAAATTGTTATTTTCTAAAATTACATCTTAAGTATAACGCTCCTATACAGAAAAGCAAGGGGAAAGCACGAACGATTTCAATGTAAAGAACATGTTATGAACGTAAATATCGAATGAATGAACTGTAAATAATCGATTATAGAACCGAAAGACGAACAAAAAAATATTTTCGAAATAAATGTTCGTCTTTCTGACATTTGGATATACTAATAAGGGAGAGAACATTCGCAAAGGGGAGATTGACATGAACTGGAGACAAGAAGTCGACTTACGAAAAGAAGCGTTTTTAAACGATCTTAAAGGATTACTTACAATCCCGAGCGTGTTAGACGAATCGAAAACAGGACCGAACGAGCCGTTCGGCCCAGAAGTCCGTCAAGCGCTCGACTATATGCTCGAGCTAGGTCAACGTGACGGCTTTATCACAAAGGATGTCGCCGGATATGCAGGACATTTAGAATACGGCGAAGGTGAAGAACTCGTCGGCATCTTGTGCCATCTCGATGTCGTACCGGCCGGGGACGGGTGGACATATGGGGCGTTCAATCCGACGATCACCGACGGCAAAATTTTTGCACGCGGTAGCAATGACGATAAAGGGCCGACGATGGCTGCCTATTACGGATTGCTGATCGTCAAAGAGCTCGGTTTGCCGCTATCGAAACGGGTCCGGCTCATTGCGGGCTGTGACGAAGAGAGCGAGTGGCGTTGCGTCCGTGAGTACTTCAAACAAGAAGAGATGCCGACGTATGGGTTTGCGCCTGACGCCGATTTCCCGATCATCAACGCCGAGAAAGGTCTATACGATGGCGTGCTCAAGCAACTTCCGATTCAGCACGGCACGGGAACGAAACATCACCTCGTCTCGTTCATCAGCGGGGAACGCCCGAACATGGTGCCAGACGTTGCGACAGCGGTGTTGAAAACGAATGAAGTGCTCGAAGACCAATTCGAGGCGTATCTCGAGAAGTATGAAGCGGACGGGACGTGTGTTTTTGAAGAAGGGATGTACACGTTCACAATAAAAGGCGTCGCGGCCCACGCGATGGAACCAGACAACGGGGTGAACGCGGCCTACGTGCTCGCAGGCTTCCTGCTCACGCTCGCGCTCGATATTCAAGGTGAGCGCTACATCGAGTTCGTCCGTCACGTCTTTGCGGACTCACGTGGCATCTCGCTCGGTATTGAAGCGAGTGACGAGACCGGGGATCTGACGATCAACGGTGGCGTCTTCCGCTACAACGACACGGAGCGGATGGCGACGGTTAACATCCGTTACCCGTATACGGCAAAGTTCACGGAACGTCTGCAAAACTTGAAAGAAATCGCGTTGTCATTCGGTTTCGAATTGACGACAAAACACCATATGCCGCCACACCACGTTTCGGAAGACCATCCGCTCGTGACAACATTAGCAGGCGTCTATGAGCGCCAAACTGGTGAATCAGCGCACTTGATGGCAATCGGAGGCGGTACGTATGCCCGCTCGCTCGAAGCCGGCGTCGCGTTCGGCGCGTTGTTCCCGGGAGCGAAAGATGTCGCCCATCAGGTCGACGAGTATATGGAAGTTGAAGATTTATTACGTGCGGCCGCAATCTATGCGGAAGCAATTTACGAGCTCGCTAAATAATAACCTTTGAGAGCTGACTGCATCGGTCGGCTCTCTGTCTGTTAGGAAGGAAGTTGAACGTGAACCAGCAAAAAAAATCGTTTCAATCGATTTATGTCGCCATCTTTTTCGCACAAGGCGCCCTCATCCCATACATGGCCTTGTTCTTCTCACAAGCACGTTTTGATTTGTCACCGAGTGAGGTCGGGACGATCGTCGCCATCTTGCCTATTTTATCGATCGGTGTACAACCACTCTGGGGCATGCTTGCCGACCGCACGGGCCGAACCCGCGCCTGGTTAATGTTAGCAATGATTGCGGCTGCGGCGATCTCGATCACATTTTTATTTGCGACGTCGTACGTCTGGATCATTCTGTTAATGGTAGCCTGGTCGATATTTCAATGTGCCCACATTCCGCTCGTCGATATGATGACGCTCGATTACACGTCCCGTGCTAAAATCGATTACGGAGCCATCCGTTTGTTCGGCTCGGCCGGGTTTGCCATCGCGGTCTTCATGATCGGCCGGATTGCGGATACGTCATGGGGGTTATCGAGTACGTTTCTGCTTAGTGCGATCGTACTCGTCGTCGGAACCGTCGCCTTGAAGCAAATTACGGATACGGGTGTAACCCATACGGCGACAGTCGCCCCGTTCGCTTGGTCAGCCATTTGGAATGCACCGTTCGTGGCGTTTTTAGTCGGCGGCATGCTCGTCTTCGGTCCGATTTATGCAAACAACTACTACTTTGGCATTTATGTGACGAGCATCGGCGGCTCGACGACGCTCGTCGGGACGTTGTTTTTAGTAGCGGTGCTCTGTGAAATCCCGTTTATGAAAGTGGCGCATCAAGTTGTCGCACGTCTCGGCACCGTCAACGTACTCGCGGGGGCAGCTATGATTTCAGCGCTTCGGAACGGTTGGCTCGCACTCGAACCGTCGTTGTGGGTCGTTTGGTTGCTTGCCATCGTTCAAGGACTCGTCGTCGGGTTGCTCATTCCGGTTGCACTTCAGTTTGTCCGAAGTCTCGTCAGCTTAAACGTCACCTCGACAGCGATTGGCGTCTATATGGCTGTCACATCGGGCTTGGCGACGGCCGCGTTCAATCAGTTGAGCGGGATAATCATTGAAGTAGACAGCATTATCGGTGTATTTTGGATGTACACAGCAGTCAGTGTCATCGGCGCGATTTTATTCTTGGGACTGAGACGGTTCCGCGAGAAAGGATGACGAGCGATGTCGACACATTATTTTATAGCGCTCCCGATTGAAGCGCGACAGTTTGAACAAATCCAACGGGACATCTTGCCGTTCTATTCCTATCGCCGCGTTTATCGGCCAGAGGAATTTCATTTGACGCTTCAATTTTTAGGGGCGTTAGACGATGACCAAGTAGAGGCAGTCAAAGAGATCACTCGAGACGTGGCGCACGAAACGGCGCCGTTCACGTTACATTTTCAGCAGATTGATCATTTTGGGAGACCCGATCGTCCGCGCGTGCTGACAATCATCCCGAATCCGTCTGTAGCGCTTTCGACATTCGTCAGTGCACTTCGGCGAAAATTGACAGAAGAGATTTCAGCCATCGATCGGAAACCGTTCGCAGCACACGTCACCCTTGCAAAGAAGTGGGATACCGGCGAGCGGATTCCTTATATCGCACCTGCGTTTGACGTGGAAGAAGCAATCACAGAAGTAGTGCTCTATCGAATTAATCCGACACAGACTCCTGCCTATGAAGCAGTTGAAGTATTTCCGCTAGCGCATTCAGAGGAGGACACATGGCGATCCCGATTAAAATTTTTGACGTAATTTCTAAATATGAACGGAACATGCTCGATCAATTCAATCGTTTTCAAGAGTATATCGAATCCGATACGGCGCGAATGCGCAGGCTCCACGACTTGAATCGGCTAACTCCGCCGGAAATCATGGAGTTTGAAAACCCGTGGTGGAAATTTTGGCGTCGTACAGAGCGCATCGAGCTCGAAGCGAACCCGTTGACGGAAAAGCAATTTCAAACGCTGCTCACAAACCGGCGCCGCATCCAAAAGCTTCAATTTGCGTGCGAAGGGGCAACAGAAGCGGATGTGCCACTATTAGCTTTTTTGCGGGACTATAGTTATCGGCATATGCTCACAGAATGGAACGAGCATCACTTTTTCATGTATCGTCCTGTCGTCGAGTGGAACGGGGCCATGGTTGAACTAAGCCATATCATCGTTGGACCGTCGCATATTTATCTCGTTGAATGGCTTGAAGGAGACCGCAGCATCTATCACGTATCGAAACAGAAGACTTGGATTCATCAACCGCTCAAAGGGGAAAATAAACGTGTAGTCAATCCGCTCATCGCATTGACACGCACCGAAGAGATGGTAAGACAGTTTCTTCCGTCCTATGATGGGGTCATCCAAAAAGTGGCGTTGGCTCCGAACGGCTATTTCGATCATGTGCCAGAGACACGCGCGACCCAGTTTGTTTCAAGGTCTGATTACGACCAATGGATGAAACAAGTCAATGCGAGGGCACCCATCGTGAAAGCCCAACAAATTCGAGATGTGGCGAAACTTCTAGATACGACAGCTCAGATGCCGTTTCGACAATTTTTGGATCAGTAGGAGAGGATGGAACGAGTATGTATCACACACCTGACCAACAGGCGACAACGCATGTGACGATCGAGCGGGCAACGCTCCTCTCATTTGAGACGATTCGACTCGAAGTCATCGCCGAATATGAGTCTATTCCAGTACAAATCGAACAAAACGGGCGCCCTGTCACTTACGTGGTGCTCGAAGAACGATCAACTGAGACCGGGACGATTGAACGGGATATTCGTCTCGCACGCCCGGTAACGCTGGAATCGGTTTATACCGTATTTCATCCTGGACATAAAACGATCGTGGTCGTCCCGAGAGAAATTGTCCAGACGAATGAGTTTGAACGCAGATACGCCTACGATGGACCGCTCGGACTCCTCTTTGGCATAAATGTGATTGACGTATTCGTCTGGTCGCCTGTCGCTTTCTCGATTTGGGTGACGGTGCATGATGAAGATACGCATCGGGAAATCGAGCGATTTCGGATGATGCGCGGTACCCGCGGCGTCTGGCATGCCGAGGTGCCGAAAGGTTACGAAGGGTTGCTGTATCGTCTTCACGTCAAAACACCGGTCGAAACGAACGATATCGTCGACCCTTACGCGAAAGCCGTCAGCCTGAATGGCGAATTTGGCGTATTGGTCGATGTCGAAGCCGAGATTACGAAACACGTTGAACCGGTGTTACGGCCGCCGCTCCGAAAAGCGACTGACGCCGTCATCTATGAACTTCATATCCGCGACTTCACCAGCCACCCAGCTTCGACGAGCCGTCTAAACGGATTGTATGGCAGCATCGTCGAAACCGGGATTCGGACGACCGGTAACAAGAGTGCCGGTCTCGATTACTTGAAAGAGTTAGGCGTCACACATTTGCAATTGCTCCCGGTCCATGACTTCGGCAGTGTCGACGAGTTGACACGCATGCCTTATAACTGGGGGTACGACCCGATTCATTGGTTCGCTTTAGAAGGGAGCTACGCTTCAAATCCAAGCACCCCGACAACAAGAGTGCTCGAATATGCCCGAATGGTGAATGAGTTACACAAAACCGGGATGCGCGTCGTCGTCGATGTCGTCATGAACCATGTGTTTATTCGTGAACAGTCATCGCTCGAAGCGCTCGTGCCGTATTATTATTTCCGGTATGAGCACGACGGAACGGTCGCAAACGGTACTGGTGTCGGGAATGATACAGCGTCTGAACGGTATATGATGCGTCGCATGATTGTCGATTGCATCACTTATTTTGCGACGACGTATCAAGTTGACGGTTTTCGATTCGATTTGATGGGGATCCATGATGTGGAAACGATGAACCAAGTTCGAATGTCGCTTGATAAAGTCGACCGATCGATCTTGATTTATGGAGAAGGTTGGGATTTGGCGACACCACTCGGTCCATCCTTGAAGGCGTCTTCCCACAATGCGGCCCATATGCCACGGATTGGTCATTTTAACGACATGATGCGAGATGCGCTGAAAGGTTCATCGTTCAACGAGCGCGAGCGCGGCTTCGTATCCGGGAACGAATGGCGGGAGTGGGAACTTCGTGAATGCATCACCGGTGCCGTTCAGATTCCGAACGTCACCGTCGGTCGGTTCCCGAGTCCGCAATATACGATCAATTATGTGGAAGCGCACGATAACTATACGACGTTTGATAAACTGCTACTCGCTTGTGAGGATACGGATGAGACGACGAGGTTACGGATGCAACGGCTGGCCACGGCGATCGTCATCACGTCACAAGGCGTTCCGTTCCTTCACGCCGGACAAGAGTTCGGTCGGACGAAACAAGGCGTAGAGAACAGCTACAACTCCCCTGACCGGATCAATCATTTTGATTGGGACCTTCGTGACAGTCGGGCGACAGAAGTGGAGTATGTGAAAACGCTACTCAAGTTACGCCGGCGCCACACGTGTTTCCGATATGATACCCGCCAAAAAGTGGTCGAGCAGTTCAAGTTTCTCCCGTCGCCACCTGGCGTGATCGCTTACGAATTGACAGCGAGCCATTCTTACGACGCTTGGCAGCGAGTACGTGTGTATTTGAACGGGACGTTCGAGCAAGTGACGTTCCAAGCCGAAGGCGACTGGAACGTATATGTGCAAGGGGATAAGGCGAGTTTGACGCCGATTGTTCGAAACCCGAGTCAGATTCAAGTCGAGTCGTTGTCAATGACGATTATCGCGTGTTAATATTGTGATTGTATCTTTTTAACTTCCAATGAGATTTGAGCGTGATGAACATGTATTCAGATATAATCGGTGCCCTCGGTGAAGAGTGGACAGTGGCTTCCGCAGGCGGGATTACGGGTGAAGCGTACGTAGCGACGACGCACCAACAAAAAATCTTTGTTAAACGGAATTCGTCTCCATTTTTAGCGATTCTATCCGCCGAAGGCATCGTCCCGAAACTATTATGGACAAAGCGGATGTTCAACGGAGACGTTCTCAGTGCCCAACAGTTCATCGAAGGTCGCGAGTTATCGCCAGCCGACATGGAACGGTCCGAAGTGGCGGCACAACTCGGAAAGATCCATCATTCGAAAGAGCTATTATTCATGTTACAGCAGTTAAACCATACACCGGTCACTTCAGAACTGTTGTACCGGCAATGTGCCGCCTATGAGCAGGATGAGGCAGATGAGACGATCGATGAGGCGGTCCGTTGGTTATCAGACCATCGGCTGCCCGATGACGAGCGCGAACTGGTCGTTTGTCACTCTGATCTCAATCACAATAATTGGATTGAGGATGAGTCGGGACTTCTTTATTTGACCGATTGGGACGACGCCATTATCGCGGATCGCGCGTTTGATTTGGCGATGGTCGTCTATAGCTATGTCGATGAAGTCGATTGGGAAGAGTGGTTCAGTCATTACGGGATCACGCTGACCGCCGATCTGCATTACCGGATGCACTGGTACGCGATTGCCCAGACGGTGTTGACCATCTATGGTGAACAGAGCGCCATGGCAAGAGCTGAAGGTTTGACCGTGCTTCGTGAGCTTCTCGACGAAGCGGATGAACGGACGCAATGAAAAAAGGGATGGCTCACGAATGTGAGTCATCCCTTTCGATATACATCAGACATCTTCAGGTTTCATAAAGTACGCCCAGACGAACGTAGCGATGACGGCGCCGAAAAACGTGAGCGGGGCCGCATAAAAGATTAAGAATTGATCTAACGTGCTCATTGATTTAACCTCCTTGTGAGGGATGATTCATGTTCATTAAACAATGATTTCGTGTATAATCGCAAGGGGACTGCTCGCGTGAAGCGGCTCAGTCAGCAGAAACTTGAACATTTCATGAACGAAAGGTAGGATTTCAATGCGCTTACGCCATAAACCTTGGGCTAAAGATTACATGCAGGCCCAAGAACATGTATTTATCACGAATCCCGAACAGTTGAAAGGAGGTTGGAAAACCGAATTCGGTAACGACAATCCACTCTTTATCGAGGTCGGTTCTGGGAAAGGGCAATTCGTTCTTGGGATGGCCCAACAGTTCCCGGACGCCAACTTCATCGCCATCGAGCTATTCGAGAGCGTTGCCGTCTCGATCGTCCAAAAACTCGTCGAAACGCCGATGCCAAACGTACGCGTCTTGACCGTCGATGCGAAGCAACTCGTCGATTACTTCGAAGCAGGGGAAGTCGACCGCGTTTACTTGAACTTCTCGGACCCTTGGCCAAAGACGAGACATGCGAAGCGCCGCTTGACGTATAAGACGTTTTTGGCCACATACGAAGCGATTCTGCCTCGTGGGGGCGAAATCCACTTTAAGACGGACAACCGGGGGCTGTTCGAATATTCGCTCGAGAGCATGAGCCAATACGGCATGTACTTCACGGATATTTCACTCGATTTGCACGTGAATGAACCGGGTGACAACGTTCGTACCGAGTACGAAGAGCGCTTCAGCGCCATGGGTCAGCCGATCTACCGGATGGAAGCAGCGTTCCGACCGAAAACTTGACACGCTTTTTTCTTATTTTGATAGCATTTTCTTCACACTTTTTTCTTTCTTCTTGGTACAATAGGAATGACGCTAAATTGGAATTAGAGAAGGGGGAATATGGGGATGTTGAAAAAAGCATGGGCAAGCCTGCTTGCAGTAATCTTCATTCTAACAATCGCACCACTCAATACCTCGGCAAACGAGGCGTTCTTAGACGCACTCGAAGAGGATTTGAAAGCGACGCATTACGACTATAAAGAAGGAACGGCTAAGATCGTCAAAGAAGAGACGCTCACGCACTCGAACGGCAACGAAGTCATCGCAGCGGTCGTCGAACTCGATACGGTACGTGACGGCATCTTCATCACACGTAAGACGGAGTTCCATTATTACGATGCGACGGACAACAAGATTCTGACGACGGCTGACCTTGTCGAAGTCGAAGGCGCGACCGAGTTTTCGGACGCGAACATCGACATGCTCGGTCAACAGATCATCTACTGGTTGCCGGTCCTGATCATGTTGCTCTTAATCGCGGTTCCGGCGCTCATTCTTTTCTTCGTCGTACCACGCTTCTACTCGACAACAGATTACATGAATCCGATTTATGAGAAAAACGATAATCCACGTTAAAAAAGAGCCGAGAGGCTCTTCAGCTTGTTGACTAACATCAATAGAATCGCTCGTCCTTCCGGCGCCCACGCTTTCCGCAGGCAATCCCGGAGCCGCATCGCGACTCGCGTCGCTGCTGGGTCTCCGTTGGATTGCTTTCCTGCAGGAGTCGGGGCGCCGTCGGACGAGCAACGCAAACGGTCGCCATCTGGCGGCCGTTTGTCTTTTTCTGAGGCCTCGATGGCCGACGAAAAAAGCCCTGGATATGTTCTTAGAACCGATGAAAACGGAAAACGGTATGTATGGACCGTCACCGCCTCCGAACAGGAAGGGAATCATCATGAACCGATCCGCACCGACGCCTCGTTAGACCAGTTGGTCCCGAAAAACCACCTCGTCCGTAAGATTGACCGCCATGTCGACTTCTCCATCGTCCATCGCGCCAACCTTATGGCAGCCACCGCATAAAACATGAAGAAGCTGGCCAGTTCACTGGCCTGGAGAGACCGTATACATACCATTTTTTCAATCTTGTGCCGGGCAGAGCGCCTCAAGGTCATCGAACATAAAAAAAGACGAACCAATTCGCTTTTCGCGAATTGGCTCTTTTTTTACGTCATTTTCAACTGTTCCATAATTTGATCAAGACCCATGCCGTTTCCTGAAGAGACGGCTGCGACGAACGCGCTCTCGACGATCGGGCCGTCATAGAACTTGATTTTCTTATCGCCTTCATACATATCGATAGCAAGCTCAGCGTTCATCGTCGCTGATCCGATATCGGACAGGATGAGTGCCTCTTTGTCGACGGTTTCGATGGCCTCGAGGATACGGGTCACATCGGTTCCAATACTGCTGTCTTCTAGTCCGCTCGCAAGATGAATCGGAACGGCTGGAGCCATCTCTTTCATCAAATCTTGAATCCCTTCACCAATTTTAGCGCTATGCGAAACGATGATGAGCTCTACGATGTTAACCGACCTCCTTCATAATCGCTTTCAAGACGATTGAACTGGACAACGCGCCAGGGTCAATTGTACCGCGAGAGTTCTCTCCGAAGTACGAGGCGCGGCCTTTCGTCGCCACCATCCTTTCCGTCTCATTGACGAGATGATCCAACTTTGAGGTAAAGTTATCTGACTCGCTCAAACCGTCTAAAAATGGCTCCCAGACGTCGACCATCGTCTTTTGCCCGGCGGTGGACTTGCCTCGGGCTTTGATCGCAGCCGTCCCTTCCTCTAGCGCTTCTTTCACGAGCGCGAAGTCGGCCTCGGTCGCGTCACCAAATTTCGGTGCTGCCTTGACGAATGCCGAGCCATAGAGTGGGCCGGCCGCACCGCCGACTTTTGACATGAGCGTCATACCGACTTTTTTACTCAACTCACCGAGAGAAGCGTACTCATCGTCGAGGATCGCAACGACCGCATCAAAGCCACGTGACATATTGATACCGTGGTCACCGTCCCCGATCGCCCGGTCTAGGTCTGTCAGTGTATCTTTATTCGCTTCAATCTCAGATTGGGCATGTCGGAGCGCTTGTTTGAACCCTTCAATCGTCAACATCGATTAAACACCTCGTTTGTTAGATTTTGAAACCGAGCGCCGCTGATGGCGCGTCAAGATAGCTTGTCAATTCATCGTCGAGCGGTAACAGGGTGATGGAGAAACCATGCATCTCGAGAGATGTCATATAGTTACCAACGTATTTACGTTTTAACGTGTAACCAGCCGCTTCTAATTTTTTGGCAACGAAGTGGTACGTCACGTAAAGCTCAGAGAGCGGTGTCCCCCCCATACCGTTGACCATGACGGCGACTTCTCCAGGCTCGACTTCTTTTGTCAGATGTTCGAGCAGGTCGTCGACAATCGAATCGACGTCGGTCGTCGGTTTCCGTTCGACACCGCGCTCGCCGTGAATCCCGATCCCGATTTCCATCTCTTCCTCGTTCAAGTCAAAGCCAGGTTTACCGCTCACTGGCATGTAGCACGGCTCGACCGCCATTCCCATCGAGCGGACGTGAGCTGCGACTTTTTTAGCGAGCGCTTTCACTTCTTCCAATGACTTCCCGCTCGCTGCTGCGGCTCCGGCAATCTTATGCACGAACACCGTGCCTGCTACGCCACGGCGGTCTTCTTTATTTGAAATCGCGACGTCATCAGCGACGACGACGTGATCGACTTTGATCCCTTCGGCGTCGGCAAGTTCGCCGGCCAGTTCGAAGTTCATGACATCACCGGAATAGTTTTTGACAACGAGCAACACACCGTTGCCGCCGTCCGCCGCTTTGATGCCTTCGAGTACCATGTCTGGGGTCGGGGACGTGAACACTTCACCACAAACAGCGGCGTCGAGCATCCCATCGCCAACGTAACCGGCGTGTGCAGGTTCATGCCCGCTTCCGCCACCTGAGACGAGTCCGACTTTTCCGGATTTGGCGCCGTCCGCTCTGCAGATGACGTTTACCCCTTCGACGCGACCGTACAGTTCAGGATGGGCGTGTACCATCCCTTCGACCATTTGCGACACAAGTTCACTTGCTTCACCAATCAGTTTTTTCACGTGGGATCACTCCTTTTTAAGTTTGAAAACTACCATTTTCAATTTTCCACTCTTTCGAACGGACTAAACAAAAAAGGTCGGCGAATTGTTTCGCCGACCTTGTCTCATACATATTCAAGTAAAGCGCCAGTCTCTGAATCGACCGTGAATTGGTACGTCGTTTCTTCGTCGCTCTCGAGGACCGAAATCCCGCCTTTGTAAACATCATACTCACGACCGTCATAAGTATAGATCTCCGGTGATGCCGAGATCCATGCGCCTTGGACGTGACCTTTCGCTGAAAACGCCCGTTTCGTGTACTCGAGCGCATCTTCAGCCGATAAGCTTCGTTCATCTAACACTTTTTTCGTCATAAGTGCGGCAACGACGGCAACCCCGATTCCAACTAACCAATACCTTTTCTTCATATGACTACCTCCCCTTGAACTATGGCTATCATGTACATCGTACCAAAACCTGTACCCCATTGGAATGAAAAGCATTCGCTTCCATCGAAATATTCTGTATATAATGAGACCAGAACGAGTGAAAGGATGAAATAAAATGGAACAAAAAACGAGAGAATTATTTAAGACGTTGACGGAATTGCCAGGAGCGCCCGGCTTCGAATCAGAAGTTCGTCAATTTGTCCGTGACCGGATCACTCCGCACGTCGATGATGTGATGATGGACGGAATCGGTTCAATCTTCGGGAAACGAGTCGGGGACGAGTCGGGACCACGCATCATGGTCGCCGGTCATATGGATGAAGTCGCGTTCATGGTCACACGGATCACAGAGAACGGCATGCTGTACATACAACCGCTCGGCGGCTGGTGGAGCCAAGTACTGATGGCACAACGGTTCGACATCGTAACATCGAACGGGAAAATCCCGGGTGTTGTCGCCTCGACGCCTCCGCATTTACTTGGGCCTGAGGCGCAGAACAAGCCGATGGAAATCAAGCAGATGTTCATCGATATCGGAGCCGACTCAAAAGAAGAGGCGGAGTCATGGGGCGTCCGGCCAGGACTTCCTGCCGTGCCGACGAGTGAATTCACTCCGCTCCACCATCCGAAAAAAATTATGGCCAAAGCATGGGACAACCGCTACGGCGTCGGTCTCGCCGTCGAGTTGCTCGAAGAGACGACCAAAGCAGATCATCCGAACATTTTGTTCTCGGGTGCGACTGTCCAAGAAGAAGTCGGCCTGCGCGGAGCCCAGACGGCTGCCGAGATGATTCAGCCGGACGTCGCGCTCGTGCTCGATGCGTCGCCAGCCAATGATGCTTCCGGCAATAAGACGGAATTCGGTCAGCTCGGCGAAGGCGCGCTCATCCGGATCTTTGACCGCGTCATGGTCATGTCTCCGGAAATGCGTGACTTCTTGCTCGATACAGCGTCAGATGAAAACATTAAGACACAATACTTCGTGTCACCAGGTGGGACGGACGCAGGTCGTATTCATATGAGTGGGCAAGGTGTGCCGACCGCCGTCATCGGCGTCGCAGCCCGTTACATTCATACGCACGCCTCGATTTTGCACACGGATGACTACGATGCGGCCAAAGCGCTTCTAAAAGCGCTCGTCAAACGGTTAGACCGTTCGACGATGGAAACGCTCCGCGCATCCCGTTAATGAACGACGCCACTTTAACCGAGTGGCGTTTTTTCCTGTTGATATTTACCGGAAAAAGATTATACTGAGAAAAGTGTGAAGACATAAACTTTACGGCTGACAAGACAATAGAAAGAGGGGTGAATCCCATGCTCAAGAAGAAAGGGATCACGCTCAGCCCGTCACTCTACTTTGTGACGGCGCTCAGCTATATGGCACTCGGATTATTCAGTACACTCATTATCGGGTTGATCATGAAGACGATTGGCGGACAACTGCTCGGTACGAGCGTTAGCGGTCTCGGCGATACACTCCAACAAATCGGAGACGTCGCCATCAGTTTGACGGGACCGGCCATCGGGATTGCGATCGCCTATGCGCTCCAGGCTCCGCCGCTCATCTTGTTTTCAGCGCTCGTCGTCGGGACGTTCGGCTATGAGTTCGGGCCGGCGGGTAGTTATGTCGCGACGCTTCTTTCGGTCGAACTGGCCAAGCTCGTCTCGAAGTCAACGAAGCTTGATATTTTAGTGACGCCATTCACGACGATCGCGATTGGTTACTTGAGTGCGACGTATATCGGGAAATATGTCGGTCTGTTCATGACCCAACTCGGCACGTGGATCGAGTGGGGGACTGAACAACAACCGCTCATTATGGGCGTCATCGTCGCGACGCTCATGGGTCTCGCGTTGACGGCCCCGATTTCAAGCGCGGCCATCGCGCTCATGCTCGGGCTTAGCGGAATCGCCGCCGGTGCGGCGACGGTCGGTTGTGCGGCCCAAATGGTCGGGTTCGCGGTCACGAGTTACCGGGACAACGGTATCGGTGGAGCGGTTGCCCAAGGGATCGGCACATCGATGCTTCAAGTCGGGAATATCGTCAAAAATCCATGGATCCTACTGCCCCCGACGGTTGCCGGTGCGGTGCTCGCCCCGATCGCCATCTTGCTGTTTGAATTAGAGAGTGTCGCGGCAGGGGCCGGGATGGGGACGAGCGGGCTCGTCGGTCCGATCGTCATGCTCGAAACGATGGGCTTCAGTTGGCATACGTTGATCGTCGTCTTCGGTTTCTTGATAGTCGGTCCGGCCATACTCAGCTATGCGGTATATCAAGTATTGACCCGGATGAACCGGATTCAGCCGAATGATATGAAAATCGAATATTGAACCGACACACAAAAAATGAGGCTGGGACATAACTCAGTAGATTTATAAGAAAGAGGCCACCGGGAGCGACTTGTTCGCTAACGGTGGCCTCTTCTCATTTTTATGGGTTCGTTCACGCATTTCGGACTAAACAGATAGGGGCGACCTCTGATAAAGTTAAAGTGACCAAACCATAACTTTGGAGGTGCCCCTATGTACAAAAAGTATA